>CAYJEV010000015.1:0-28398 GCA_964369265.1 uncultured Oscillospiraceae bacterium | reverse complement strand
TTAAGCATACTATATTGAAAATAAAGATGTATTTTGTTATAATATAAATAATCTCCACTGCGTTTCGATTATTTATATTCCTCGCAGGGCGATTTTGATGTCCTTGCTCTCGTCACTATGTGACAACCGAGCAAATGGACAATTTGTATTAGATTTCTTCTAAATCTAATATAAATAATCTCCGTTTCACTACAATTATTTAAGTGAAGAGTGAAAAGTGAATAGTGAATAGTGATGGTGTCGCTTTGCGACATTTTAAACGACTTGCAGTCGGCTTGAAGCCTTAATATAACATGCAATTTTCAATCTATCACGAAGTGATACATTAACTTTTCACTTTTCATTCTTCATTTTTCACTATTTATCGAGGGGCGATTTTGAAGATCGTGGGCAACAAAATGCCCACACGACCAATTTATATTAGGAGGAGTTAAAATGTTAATAACAGGATTTAATATAGAAAAACAATG
This sequence comes from uncultured Oscillospiraceae bacterium, assembly GCA_964369265.1. Classification (GTDB taxonomy): domain Bacteria; phylum Bacillota; class Clostridia; order Oscillospirales; family Ruminococcaceae; genus DAMCAP01. The sequence goes on along the minus strand of CAYJEV010000015.1, from coordinate 27,928 downwards.
CGAGAGTTTAGAGGAGCTTAAAGAGGCTTTAGAACTACGAAATGATGCTAGTGCTAATCACTTCACACTAACCTCGCCACTAAGCAACACATCAATGACTATAGCGATAAAAGAAAATCTTGCTTGTGTTCATTTCTTTGATAATGAGAAAAACTTAATGTATTACGCTTTTATTGAGGATAATGTTTTGCCAGAAGAAAATTACAGCTTTTTACTAAATACACAAGATGGCGAAACCAGAGTTTCAAGAGATTTAGTCATTCCAATTATTCAAGCCTATGTTGCAGCAATTGATTATTATCAAACTAGCGAAATGTCCGATAGAGTTAGCTGGTTTGAGCTATAATAAGCTTTGATTATAATGTCATGATACACAAAAAAGTAGGGTCGGCTCAAAACCGTCCCTACTTTTTTATTGTTTTATCGAGTTTTATCCTATTTATTATAGTAACTCGCTTTATTATTTTGCTTTGCCTTTCAGAGCTAAACCAGCGCCCATAATGATTGCAAACATCCCTAAATATACAAAAACAGCAGAGCCATGGCTTATAAAAGCTGCATATATCATGAATAGAGAACCACAAATTGCAAGCAATGGAACAGCAATTCTAGCAACAGGGTTAACATCCTTAATATTCTTCATCATCCATAAGAAGATAGGGATATAAAGAGCATACATTGTTACTATTGGAAGCTCAGAAACATCAAGGAAAATTCCCCACCATCCTGCAAAGTTGCCATACCACATAAATAGATAAGCAGAAGATAGTAATAAACCAAATACAGAAGAGTTAGTTGGCATTTTGGTTACTGGATCAACCTGACTAAATATAACAGGCTTTGGGCCTAAACCTCTAACAGCTAGAGAGTATATGCCTCTTGTACAACCAAGCATCAGTCCGTTAAGAGTTCCAAGACAAGATACAACTATAAAAGCAACTAGCAAGCTACCAAGACCATTTCCAAGCACAGTTGTGAAAGCTGTTTTAACAGCAGCCTCTCCGCCTGTCATAAACTCGGAAGTTGGCATTGAGCCAGCAAGCCCTATAAAGTATGCGATATAAATAATAACAATAGCAACTGTACCGCCAATAAGTGCCTTAGGAAGATTGCGTTTTGAGTCTTTTAGCTCTGAGTTAATGCTAGTTGCAACAATCCATCCCTCATATGCAAACGCCGTTGCAACAATGCTTGTTAATAATGGATTTGCAGTTGTTGCTTCTGCGGTTACAGCAGCAAAGTTCGCTGCAATTTGTCCGCTAGACATTCCAGCAAATGTGCCAGCTATAGCAAGCAATGAAAGAGGTATAAGCTTAATAGCAGTTGTTGAAACTTGGAATTTACCAGATAGTATTGGAGCAATTGCATTAAGCGCATATATTACCACTAAATAAAAACCAGCAATCATAAATGTTTCAGCTCCAGTGTCTGCATTTTCAAAGCTGAAAAGCACTGAAGTGTATTTAGCAGATGCCCAAGCTAGCACACCTGTCAGAGATGGATAGTAGATAGTTGTCATGAACCAACCAACTGCATAGCCATATGTACTACCACCAGCAGCTTCTGCATAGTCAACCACACCGTTTGCCTTTTCGTATCGTGCAGCCAAAGTTGCAAAAGCATAAGCGCAGATAACCATGATAGCACCACCAATGACCCAAGCTAGTATGCCAAGCGTTAAATCCCCATTAGTTGCATTCAAAACCTTCTCTGCTTTGAAAAACACTCCACTACCAATTACTATACCAATAACCATAGCAATTGCAGTGGCTAGGTTATAGCGTTTTCCTAATTCTGTACTCATTAAATTAATCTCCTTTATAAAAAAATATTGTTTCAATATTATCATATTTGTTATTAAAAGTAAATACAAATCCTTCGCTTTTCATTACTTTAAAGCATTTTCATATACTGAACTATATTTTTTTGTATTTTTAATATTTTTTTGTGATTTTAAGCTAAGTTTTTTAGAGCACTTAGTATTTTTTCTTAAAGCAAATCGAAGAATAGTAGCTCACTATTCTTCGATTTGAGGAAAATTTATGAAGTTGTTGATTTAATTATTTAAGACCAATGCCCTCTTCAATGCAGCTAATCATTAAATCCATTGAAGTGATACCGCCATCAGCGATGTACCAAGCAGCGCCTGGCTCTAGGTATACAATTCGGTTATTTTGGTAAGCAGAAGTTTGCTTGATGATTTCGTTTTCCATTTGCTCTTTAGCTAAAACTGCGCCCTCTTCACCAACTGCTGTGTCTTTATCAAGAATAAAGATCCAGTCTGGGTTTAGAGTTAGTAATGCATCGTATGTAGTAGCATCGCCATGGCTAACATTCTCATCTGCCTTTAGGTTGTTAAATCCCATTTCATTGACAACGATAGAAGCACGCCCAGCATCGCCTAATGTGTTTAGAGATTTTCCTGCGAAAATTCCAAGCACAGCTGTTTGCTCGCCAGCAAAAGTAGCGATATCGGCTATTCTAGCTTCATATCCAGCTATGATATCATCAACCTCGCCTGAAATCCCAAAAATTTGCCCATGTTTTGCAGCAAGCTCTTTGTAGCTATTCATAAAGCCATCTTCGTAAACAACAGAAGCTGACATTGTTGGAGCAATCATTGTAAACTCATCATACATAGACTCAGTTCTATCGCTAGAGAAGATAACATCAGGCTCAAGGGACATTACTGCCTCCATGTCAATATCTTTCATACCACCAACATTTTGAATGCTTTCGTCTTGCATATATTTTTCAAGATGAGCTGGGTAAGAACCGCTCTTAATTAGACCAACAACTCTGTCGCCTAAGCCAACAGCATCTAAAAAGTCCATTGTTTGCCAGTTAAGAACAACTATTCTTTGCGGGTCAAGGGGGAACTCAACATCAATATCCTTGCCCTCAGCATCTAAAACAGTAACTGTCACAGTTTCAGCAGCTTCAGATGTTACAGATGAAGCTTCAGTAGAAGCAATTTCGCTTACCGCAGCAGAAGATGCTGGAGCTTCAGCCTCTGTTTGAGAACACGCTGTAACAGAAAGCATCATAGCTCCTGCTAAAATTAAAGTAATTAGTTTTTTCATTTTTTGTACCCTTTCTTAATGAGAAAATATTTGTATATAAAGGCTTTTGCCTTAATATCATCAGTTATCAAGCACTAACTTCAATCCCTTTAATAACCTCACAATTAGTGAGGCTCTTAAAGTTAATAATAAATTGAAATTGGCTTTCCTTTTATTGTTTGGATATCAAAATCCACTTGATAAAGCGCCTTTAAAGTTTCCTTTGTCATTACTTCCTCAACAGTTCCAAACTTATAAAGCCCGCCATCTTTAAAAGCGCCAATATAGTCTGAATAAGCTGAGGCGAAGTTAATTTCATGAAGCACAAGGATTACTGTCTTGCCTAAATCTTCGCTAAGCTTTCTAACCATCTTCATTAAATTTGATGAATGGTAAATATCAAGATTGTTTGTTGGCTCGTCTAGGAAAACAAACTCTGTGTCTTGAGCTATAACCATCGCTATATATGCCCTTTGAAGCTGTCCGCCAGAAAGCTCGTCTATGAACCTATCCTTAAACTCCTCAAGCTCCATATAGCTAATAGCATCGTCCACCATTTTATAATCCTCTGCCGTTAGATTGCTTCCTGAATAAGGAAAACGCCCAAAAGCAACAAGCTCTCTGACAGTCAATTTCATAGCTATGTTGTTTTGTTGAGTTAATATTGCTAGCTTTTTAGCAAGCTCTTTGCTTTTCCACTTTTTAAGCTCTGTTCCACCAAACTCTACATCGCCACTATCTTGCGCTATAAGCCTTGTTATGATGTTAAGAACTGTCGACTTACCAGCACCATTAGGGCCTATGAGTGAGATTACCTTGCCTCGTGGCAGTTGAAAAGAAACATCATTAACTACTTTTTTATCGCCATAATATTTATTGATTAAATTTATTTTCATTTATTGTACCCCTTTATTTTTCAGTATTAAGAATAAGAAATATCCTCCACCAAACAGGTTAATAAATACTGAAATTTGCGTTCCAAAGCCAAAAACATGCTCAATTAACGTTTGGCCTCCAAGCAACACTATAACACCCATCAAAAATGAACCAAGCATTAAATAGCTGTGCCTATATGTTTTAAATAGCTCTCTTGAAAGATTTGCTATGATTAACCCCAAGAATGAAATTGGCCCTACTAAAGCTGTTGCTATTGTTATGAAGAAAGTAACTCCAACAAGAAGCCTGCTAACAGACCTATCATAATCAACACCTAAGTTAATAGCCTGATTTTTCCCAAGCGTTATAACATCTAATAGCTTCATATCTTTATAGAAAACAACTATTGTTAGCAGAATAAAGCCTAGCGCCATAAAAATAAGCTCTGAATTTACATGGTCAAATCCTGCAACAAGTTCAGTTAACAGCTTGTCGTATTCATTTGGATCCATAACTCTTGTCATTGTGTTTGATAAGCTTGTGAATAATGTCGCTAATACAGTACCAGCTAGCAAAACATAAAGCATATTATATCTCGTTTTTCTAAACAATATGCCATAAATAACAGAGCCAGCTAAAGCCATTAAAAATATATCGGTTATAAATGAAGCATATTTATTTGCAGATAGAAAATGTTCTCCCCCCAAAACAAACACTATAGTTGTATGTATTAGTATATAAAGCGAGTTCATGCCTAAAAGACAAGGAGTTACTATCCTGTTTCTTATTATTGATTGGAACACTATACTAGCTGTTCCAATACAAAAAGCAGCTATTATCATTGTGATTAGCTTTGGAGTTCTTATATACATCGCATAATCAAAGAATTTCATATCAACAAAGATGAACTGATAAGTAAGGCATAAAATTATAGCAACTAGTGATAATAATATCACCTTCTTGTTTAATGCAGATATTTTAAAGCTTGTTTTAACCGTTGAAGCAGAAAGGATTTTCGCATTAACAGCATTTTGATTAACCATTATTTCTAACACCTGCCTTCTTTGTCATTTTTGGCTTGCCTATATTCAGTCTTTGCATTAAAAGCATTATGAATAGTATACTTCCGACAATACCAGCGATTAGCTCAATTGGCATTTCGTATGGTCGTATTACAACACGCCCTATAATATCGCAGACAAGTACAAACAACGCCCCAAATAAACCAACATCTAATATGCTTCCCCTTATTTTATCGCCCCTGAACATTGCAACTATATTAGGAACAATAAGCCCAATGTATGAGATAGTTCCAACAGTTACAACGACACTAGCCGTTATAACAGCTGCTATTGAAAGCCCACCAAACATTATTAGATTATAGTTAACGCCCAAGTTAGTTGAGAAGCTCTCCCCCATTCCAACTATGTTGAAATGGTTTGCATAAATATAAGCAATAACGACTAAAGGAAGTATCAAAAATACTATTTCATATCGTCCAGCTAATATTAGCGAGAAGTCGCCCACTAACATACTGCTTAAAAACTGCGTTAAGTCATTTTCATAAGCAAGATAGTTAACAAATCCGCCAATTACACTATTAAACATTATACCAATCAAAGGAACCATTATAACATCCTTAAACTTTATCCTCTGAATAAACCACACAAACAACCAAGTTCCTAGTATTGCTGCAACAAACGAGAAGGCTGTTCTAGTTACTAGGCTTGCCGTTGGAACAAAAAGCATCGCTATTAAAATACCAAGCTGAGAGGAGGCTATTGTTGCGCCAGTTGTTGGCGACACAAACTTATTCATACATAAATTTTGCATTATAAGACCTGCAATGCTCATTCCTATTCCTGTGCAGAGAATAGCAAGCACACGAGGCAAACGTGCATTTAAAAGCACTACTAATTGCAGAAAATCGCCCTCTAATATCCCGCTAAGCGAAACATTATAAGCCCCTATAAAAAGTGATGCAAACGACAATGCTATTATCGCTATTACCATCAATATTGAAATACTATATTTTTTCATTGATTAACCTTTCCAGTTTCATTTTGTTAGCATTAGCTAACCTCAACAATATTAGCATACGCTAACTGGTTTGTCAAGAAGTTTTTCGATAAAATTTAATGTATACAAACAAAGCCTAAGCTTTTCATTAAGAATTGCTTAGACTTTGTAGATATTATTATGCAGTGTATGTCCAGTAATTATACTTTGCTGTTGAAACGCTATCAAAAACAAGCGCATAGACTGAACGCATGATCGGATTTTGAAAAATCCCTCCATCAAAAAAGCTCTTAGGCGAAGAGTTTTCTTCAATATCTGCTTCGTGATTTTCTAAATCCTCTATCTCGTCATTTATGCTAGAAGCTTCTGTTTCTGTGTCAACTTTTGTTTGTGTGTAGTTATAAGATACTATCTCAATATCAGCACCTCTTAGTTTAATCAGTTCGGTTAGGCTGTAGCTAGTTTGTGGATCTAGCTTGCTATAAAAATCAGGTGCGAAACTAATTCCGTTAATCTTTAATGTGATATAGCTAGGCTCTCCCATAAACGCCAACAGCTCTGATGGTATCTTTTGGCTAGGACGCACCTCAAAGCTATAACTACTATACGGCTCTAGCATTGATAGCTTTTCAATATGAAGCTCAAACTCATTTTCAAGAGGTGTGTAATAAAAATAATTGTTTACTATAGTTTTTTCAAACAACACTGGAGGAAGTTCTGGGTACTCTCCCTCATTTTCAGAAACTTTTACAATAGCAAATATAGTATCAGCATTAAGGTTAGCAATGCCCTCGCTTATAGTGTATCTGCCTGTCTTGGCAACGCATTCGAATAAAAGCTCGTCCTCTTCCAAAACAAATTGAATTTTCGCCCCACTATCTAAAATATAATATTCCTGTTTTTCTACATCTCCTGTATCTAAAAGTTTGGTGTGCATAATCGTTGGCACAATTTTAAAGCTATCAATAACCTCATAACCTTCAAATGCGCTCTGCTCGTCAACAGTATTCCAAATGATATCGACTGTGGAGCTATTATCTAAATCTAACAGCAACTCTTTGGGGAATAGCTTTATTATATCGTTACTGCCAATAAGGCTGCTATTATTTGACAGCTGCTTTAAGCTGACTTCACCGCTTAGCATCTTCGAAATTTCATCCAAAACGCTATCCTCAATCCCTAACATCTCATGCTTAGTTAGCTTAGATAATGAGCTTAACATCTCCCATATATCTCTGCCTTCTTCATACATCTCTTCAACAGCCTTGATACTATCGCTTTTTAATATAGTGATAATTTGACCTTCTTTTTCAATACTTCCTCCAAAAACATCTATTCCATCGTCGCTAGAAATAACTTTAATTTCCGCCCCAGCTATATTAATCTTATATTCGCCATACGGCAAAAACGGAATTAAAAGCTCGCCATTGATTATACTAAATTGATAATCGCCAATGTTTATCTCTTCATCCTCAATGCTGTTTCTGTTCTCATAAATAATATTAGCAAAAAAGCCATTTGAGTTAAGAGTTATTTTCTCATCAACGCTGCTAAGCTTTCTAACAATAACTAAATCATTTAGCTTTATCTCAACACTATCAAAGCTTTCAGGCTTTTTTGCAACACCATCATATCCAGTCATTTCTGTTGCTACAATTATTTCGCCTAACTTAAAGTTAAGCTCTGCATTTATTATTGGCATTCCATGTTCATAAATTAGCTGAATTTCGCCTTTAGCTATAGGTGAGAAAGCAATTTCGCCTATGTTTACAAAGCTATTATCAATTTCATATTCCGCAACTCTTGAACTAGAAGAAGTCACGACAAGCTCTTCTGTATCATCAATTAGGCTGTAATATAAGCTGCCGTTGTTTTTAGAAAGCTTGCCATTAAAATATATATCATTATTCTCGTAATATCTTCCCAAAACAGCTATTTTGCCCTCTTCTATTTCGGCTGTGCTGATTGTTTCAAGCTCGCTCGAGTTTATAATACTAGCACCTTTATCATTATACAAAAACAATAAATACGGTTTTGGAGTATTGGCATATACTAAGCTGTTATCTACTATATTAACAGCTATCTCTTCATCTGTTTCAATTAAGTATGATTTCGCTTTTAGGCTATCTCCTGCATTCTCTAGATAAACAATCTCTCCTTCTATTTTATTAAATATGAGGCTTTCCCCATTATATTTGCCAACAAAGCTTCCCTCTTTATTTATTCCAACAACTGCCTTTCCATCGCATAAAACATTACCTTTTGTATCTGCGACAGTCAGCTTTCCATTCAAATAATATTCATCGGCTTTTATGCTGCTTTTAGCTGTTACAAAGCCATTTTCAAGCTCTATGTATGGATTAAATAAATAGCTTCTTCCTTCATTAGTGGTAATTAAAATGATATTGTCATTATAAACAGATTCTGATACATCAAAGTTACCATAGTTATCTGTAGTTGTAATTTGAGTTGGAGCAATACTAAAATCATGCTTTGGTATTATATAGACTTCTGCATTCTTTGCATAAGGGGCTAGCTGCATAATAGTGCTGCTATCTCCAAACTTGTCAAACTCGACTATCTCGCCTGTTGGTATTATAGTGTTTGCTGTTTCTTTTCCATTTCGTATCTCAACTAAATACTCCTCCTCTAAAAGCGAATTTAATATAAATACGCCTGTATTGCTATAATACTCTTTTCCAGCAATGTTAAAATAGCTATTCGGCTTTGTTAAAATAACTATAGAATTTCCCTCTAAAATATTGATATCCTGAATACTCAAACTGCTTAGATTGTGAAAATAGCTCCCTGTCTGCGTTTTAATTAAGGCATACTCTGCCCTCTTTTCTGTCACTATAGAATACACTTTGTTTTCATTAGTAACAGCTATATCAATCAGCTCTAAACTCTCATCATAAAAGCTAATTTCAGCATTATCACTAAGCTTGCCCACACTTAAATAGCCTTTGCTAAAGCTTAAATCTTCACCAGCCTTTCCTGTTGCTATATATCCTGATTTTTCAATGAAAACTTCAGTATCCTCGCTAACACCAGCTAGATAATAACTATTATTCTGAAATAACAAACCATTAGTAATTCCATTTTTTCCAACAGCATATACCTTCGCTGGGGCATTTGAAATATATGATACATTCCCAAAAGCAAGTTCTCCTTCGACTGGGTTTATAATGTTGTCGCTCCCAGCCTTAAGCTCTATAACAGCAGAATGTGTGTTGCCAGATAGTATCGCTATGCTTTCGCCAACATCTCTCGCTGCAAAGCTTCCCCCAACACTAACAAGATCTCCATCTCCAACTAATGATATCATCATATCCTCTGTATATCCAGCAACCTCTCCTGTTGCAATATTGCTCGAAAGCATTTCTGATGTAATAGTTAGCTTATCGCCACTAACTAGCTTATCAACATATCCGCCAGCATTTGTAGTTAGGCTGATTAAATGTTCACCTTGCCTTAATATAAAGTAATAAGCGCCATTATCAACAACGCTAGCATAGTCACCATCAATTTTAATGACTCCCTCTAAAGCTGTGATTATTGTGGTAATTTCGCCCTCTTTTAGCTCCATATCAAACATAGAAAAAGGCATTTCTGTTGCTGTCACTTTACTAACCGAAGATTTCCCCTCAAAGCTCCCCATTACCAATAGCTCATCTTTTTCTGAAATAAAGGCTATATTTCCATTTTCATCTGCTATATAACTTTTATCATCTATATTTGCCTTTGCATTAACAGGGTTGTTAAGGCTAATATAAGCCTTTCCATCTTTTAATGAGGGAGAGCTAATTAGATGTGTATCCTCTAAAAAGGCAACGCCAGTTTTATCTTGATAATTCATTATAATTGCTTTTGAACTGCTATATGCGGTTACAATTATATCATCTTCAAAATATCTATAGGATAAGGCTTCATATTCTGTGTCAAAAATATAATAATTGTATCGAGCAAGATTTTTGATTAGATAATTGTTATGCTCTGGCTTTATTTGAGCAGTCTGTGCGTAGTAATACTTCAAGTTATCATCATAGCTTATATTTGTGATAATTGCTGTGTCATTATTATTATTCGCCAAAATGTAATGCGGTTTTTCGGATACAACAAACTCATAATAACCCGCTTTATTGCTAACTGCCCTCCCTATAACTTCATCTTCATCATTGTAAGCGGTTATAACTGCTTCAGAAATTGCTGTGTTATTGTGGTCTATAGTCCTTCCACATAAAAAGTTACCCTCGCTAAAAACAAGCTTGTCAATTATAAAGTCGCCACTAGATGGAAATTTTGAGCTAACTGCAACTTTATTATCATTTTTAATAAATATAGTAAAGCTTCCAGCTGAGATAGGAAGATTTTCTATATACACATACTCCTCGTCTTCTCTAAGGCTATAATCTATTCTATCTGTAATTTCCTTCATTCCAAAATCATCTCTAACTTCAATCGCACTATCTTCTGAAATAATGCTTTTATCTATAGCGATGCTATCGCCTTTTTGCAAGGCTACCTCTTCCTCATTATTCACAATAAAACTTCTGCCACTATCAGATATTTTAAATATGCTTTCAGCAACTACTAATGCCCTGTTCTCGCTTATGATATGGCTATTATCGCCTGTTACGCTTATAGGGCTTTCATAATTTGTTACTTCAACTTCCTTTAATGAAGCTTTAAAGAACTCAGTTTTTTCTGATAAAATAGCAGAATGCTCCCCATTTGAAAATGCAACATAGCTAACCTCGCTCTCAAGCCCTGTAAATATAAAATCTCCCTTAGTCTGCTTTTCTGCTATCATGTTAAGAGCTTCATCATATAAATAAACAGTTACTTCCTCAATATATTCTGGCAGTGCAATCTCATTATGATATACATTCCCTGCTTGCATTTCTAGAGGTATAACGCCAATAAAACTATCTTCATTATCACTTATTTCATAAATTGCCCAGCGACTGTCTGATTTAAATATAAGCTCAATCTCTTCTCCTCTTGGAACAAGCATGAAAAACTCCTCGCCAAACAAAATAATCTCCTCATCATTAAACGACACCTCAATTTGCTTATCTATAATCTCATTAAAATTCTCAATCTTAAACATTACTAAAGAACAATCTTGGTAGTTAATATTGTTAAGGTTAAGTTCCTCGCCATAAACATCATAGGCTAAACCGTCCTCATATTCAATCACAGCTATTTCTCCATTATTTTCTAACATAATAGTAGCATCTTCAGGAGCTATTACAAATGACGTGCTGTTATTTAGGTTAATGCTTTTAGCCGATATAAACTCCTCGCCGTTAAAATAGCTAGCTGTTACCTCGCTTTGTATTGGCAGTATATACAGTTCTCCTTCCTCTAACAAAATACTATTATCAAGAGAAAACCCTCGGTTAAACTCTGGCTTAACAACTGCAACACTCTCTTCATCATAAACCACCAATACCATTCCTTCACTACATTCAATAATAAAGTCATTTGATATAATATCATAAGTATCTACAAGCTCACCATTCGCATTATAAACGGATAAATAATCAGCTTCTCCTAATATCTCACCTGTCACTATCCCTATATCAGAGGTGAAAAGGTTGTTGACATTGCCGTCTTGTATGTCAGCCAGTCCTAACATATCCTCTCCTAAAAGCTGAATTCTGCCATTGTTAGCTATAAACATCTGTGTGCTATTATTGAAATGATAAATGCTTCCCTCGCCATCCTCAAGCAGATAGCTATTAAACTCTGTTAAGCTGTCTGTTAGAACAATATCTCCAGAAATAAATTCTCTATCTTCTAACATAAAATCGCTAATTAAACTAAGATAAACGCCCTCTTGATTAGTCCCTGTGACTATATAGGGAATATCTCCAAGCTTGACTACACAATAGCTACCATTAGAGCTGATATCGCCATCTAAAACATCACCATCAGCATTATAAAAGCTATAATCTCCATCTTTAGCAAATGTCAGCAAGCTCCCTTTGGATAAATTAGCAGATAAGTAAGTATCGCTATCTAATATAGTTGCAGTTAACTTTACTGAACTAGTATTATCGTCGTTCTTTGCAGCAACTATATAACTGCCTGAGGCTAAATAAGAGCTTATAAATTTGTAGTCATCTATTTTAGCTTGCTGAACTAAATTAAGCGAATCATCATATATAAAAACCTCGCTCACCTTTTTGTCAAAAGTTAAAGCAATGGTATATGCTGTTGGAGTGATATTAAATTCTTTCTCTAAACTATCAATGATTAAGCTATGTTCTTCGCTTTTCCACTCATACTCAACAACTAGTTTTGTTTCTCCTTCTAGAGCCTCTATTTCATATTCGCCATTCTGATTTGTAGTTGCAGTTTTTTCCCCAAGCCTCAATGTAATATTAAGAGCAGGTGTGCCATCTTTGTGAGTTATTTTGCCATATAGCCTCCCTACTACATCAACTTCCTCTTTGCTCGAAGTTCCAGTATAACCATTTCGCACAGGTGTGATAGTTAGCTCCATGTCATTTTTAGGTGTAAGCCTTGGAAGAGAGTGCCACACAGAACTATCTTCAATACTAAAACTAAATTCTCCTAAGCTAACATTATAGCTATCAGCATATATATTGTCATTAAAATTGAGCTTTACTAAATTACCATCAGTTTTTAAGCCTATATTTCCTTCAATGTCTAATCCGACATTTAAAATTTCTATCTCAATTTCAGCATTATCGGATAAATCTATTTCGTTTGGAGAAATAGTATACTCTATATTCTCGCTATCAAAAAGCTCTATGCTATGCTTTCCAGATGATAACCCATTTACTACAAAACTTTCGCCCTCAAGCTCTGCCTTTTTACCTCCAACATATATATTTGCGCCACTAAAAAGCTCGCCACTAACACTCACTTCATAAGTTTTGGGTGCAGCTGCGAGCTCTGCTATTACAGTATCGCTCATTTGACCATTATATTCTGTGTATAAGCTGACTTGGTTTTCGCCCTCTTCATACTCAAAAATAAAATAGTCTTGAATTGTTGAGCTAGATACACCAGCATACTCCAAATGATACTCAGCATTTGAAGTATAGTCCTTATCCCAGCTAATTCTAAGCATGTTATCTTCTAGCCTTAACTGTACATTGCTTGGAGAAAATACATATCCGTTTAGTGGCACACCATTGCCAGTAGTTGCTTTAATATTGTTGCTATTTTCATCTAACACCCAGATATGGACAGCAGTTTTTTCTGCAACACTAGCAACTAAATCTGCTATCCTATAACTATCTCCAATTATCTCCTCGCTTTTAGAAGCATATATTTTAGTTTCGTCTTTTGAGTCGGCTATTGTTATTGTGAAGTCTCCGCTAACCTCCTCCTCAAAAAATATCATTTTAAGATAAGAGTTATACTCTGCTTTTACAGCATTCCCCTCGCTATAAGCTATAATTGTATAGGAGGTTATTAAAAGCATGGTGATTAAAAATATTGATGTTAGTCTTGTTTTCATGTCATTCTCCTAAGATTGTAATATAATGTCACTTAAATTCTAGCAAACCTTTACTACATTTTCAATATTTGGATTAATCTTCTCAACTACTCACAATATATAATGTCTAAATTTGTCGAATTAGCTCGAAATAGTATCGTGTATATATTATATTCGATGATTATTTAAGATTTTTTAGCAAACAAAAAGACGAATAGCTAGAAGCCATTCGTCTTTATTATACTATTTTGTGAAACTATTAGATAATTATTTTACTAAACATTATAAAAACAGTCTTTGCCTTGATACTCAGCGATATTGCCAAGCTGATCTTCAATGCGTAGAAGTTGGTTATACTTAGCGATACGATCAGTACGACACATAGAGCCAGTCTTAATCTGCCCTGCATTTAAGCCAACAGCAATATCGGCGATTGTTGTATCTTCTGTTTCGCCAGAGCGATGAGATACAACGCAAGTATAGCCAGCTTTTTTAGCCATCTCAATAGCATCAAAAGTTTCAGTTAAAGTACCAATTTGGTTAACCTTGATAAGTACAGAGTTAGCTATTCCCTTCTCAATTCCTTCTTTTAGGATTTTTGGGTTAGTAACAAATAAATCATCTCCAACAAGCTGAATTTTAGCGCCTAGCTTATCAGTTAGCTTTTTCCAGCCGTCCCAGTCGCTCTCGCCCAAGCCATCTTCAATTGAAACGATAGGGTATTTCTCGCACCACTCAGCATACATCTCAATCATCTCTTCAGTTGTCTTAACGCCTTGACCAGATTTTTTAAGTTCGTAGTTGCCAGTTTCTCTGTTATGGAACTCAGAAGCAGCGACATCTAGTGCGATGCATACATCGCTACCAGGAGCATATCCAGCAGCCTTAATAGCCTCAACAATTAGCTCTAATGGCTCTTCATTTCCGCTGTTACAGCTTGGAGCAAATCCGCCCTCATCGCCAACATTAGTGTTGTAACCTTTTTGCTTTAGAACAGATCTTAGGTTGTGGAAAATTTCAGCGCCCATTCTTAGCGCTTCCTTTATGGACTTAGCGCCAACAGGCATTATCATAAACTCTTGGAAATCAACAGTTGAGTCAGCATGGCTTCCACCATTGATAACATTCATCATTGGCACTGGAAGTGTCTTGCCATTAAAGCCACCAAAATACTTATAAAGAGGCATACCATAATAATCAGCTGCTGCATGAGCTGCCGCCATTGAAACGCCTAAAATAGCATTTGCGCCAAGTTTAGCCTTAGTTTCAGTACCATCAAGCTCAATCATTAGCTTATCAATGCTGTTTTGATCAGAAACATCCAAACCGATAACAGCAGTAGCGATAATGTTGTTTACATTATCAACAGCTTTGATAACGCCCTTTCCTAGATAACGGCTCTTATCCTTATCTCTTAGTTCAAGCGCTTCTCTTTCTCCAGTTGATGCACCAGATGGCACCATAGCGCGACCAAACGCACCAGACTCTGTTATAACTTCAACTTCAATTGTTGGGTTTCCACGAGAGTCAATAACTTCACGAGCATAAACGTCTTTAATAATTGGCATTGTTTTATTCTCCTTAATTATTTTAAGTTATTATTCCTTAGGGTGCCCGATATAATCCGAATCAGTTTATAAAGCAGATACTAGGCTCTATAAGTGCGTTAAAGCCTTTTGTAATGCGACAGCATTACTGCAAGCCTTTGCCTTCTTATAAAACCTACTATCTACTTTATAAATCTTCGACCCAGAATAATCAGATTTTGCTTTTAAGCAAGGCAGACGAAGAAAGAATACTTGCGTATTCTGATGAGGATAACGCAGTTTAAGAGGAAAATATGTTTATTATGGGCTGGTTCGAATTATATCGGTCACCCTAGTTATTATAACAGAAAAATTGTCATAATAAAAGAGAAAAAAAGCATTTTTACATAATTTTGATTATTTTCAAGTTTTACATAAAAAACAATCGCTTTTTATAAAAATTTTATTCAAATGAGAAGTTTATTATTTCAAAAATTTATTTTTATTCCATTTTATGGTTACTAAAACTATCAAAACTAATTCTCTCTATCAAGATTTAGTATTTCCATAAATTCAGCTCCTGTTATAGTTTCCTTAGTTAGCAGATAATCAGATATAGAATGAAGCTTCTCGATATTAGCCTTTAGTATATCCATAGCCTTATTATACTGCTGATTGATTATGGATATGACTTCATCATCAATAAGTTTTGCTGTTTCTGCCGAACAGATCATTGAGGTATCTCCTCCTAAATACTGATTGTTTACAGTTTCTAGAGCCACCATTCCAAAATTATCGCTCATACCAAACCTAGTAACCATTGCCCTTGCAATTTTTGTCGCTTGTTCAATATCGTTGGATGCCCCTGTTGTTATGGAATTAAATATAAGAGCCTCAGCTGCTCGTCCTCCTGTGTATGTTGCAATCTTGCTTAAAGCCTCCTCTTTGCTCATTAGAAATTTCTCATCTTGGTCTATCTGCATTGTGTATCCCAAAGCCCCAGAGGTTCGTGGTATAATTGTTATTTTGTGAACTGGCGCACTGCTAGTCTGCATAGCAGCCACTAAAGCATGTCCAACTTCATGATAAGCCACTATCCTCTTTTCTCTTTCAGACACAACAGCATTTTTTCGCTGATAACCAGCTATAACTACTTCAACGCTCTCTTCAAGATCGCTTTGTAACACTTCGCTTCTGCTATTTCTAACCGCTCTTAATGCAGCTTCGTTTATTATATTAGCAAGATCTGCACCACTAGCCCCTGAAGTTGCCTTTGCAATTTTAACGAAATCAACCTCATCTGAAAGCCTAACCTTGTTGCCATGAACTTTTAATATGCTCTCTCTGCCGTTTTGGTCAGGAAGCTCCACAGGTACACGTCTATCAAATCTGCCTGGTCTAAGAAGTGCATTATCTAAAGTTTCTGGCCTGTTGCTCGCTGCCAATAACACAACTCCCTTTTTGCCATCAAATCCATCCATTTCAGTTAATAACTGATTAAGGGTTTGCTCTCTTTCATCATTGCCTCCAATTGAATTTCCTCGTTTTTTACCAATAGTGTCTATCTCATCAATGAAGATGATGCAAGGCGCTTTCTCATTAGCCTGCTTAAATAAATCTCGAACCTTTGCTGCTCCCATTCCAACAAACATCTCAACAAATTCAGAACCTGAAATTGAAAAGAATGGCACTTTCGCTTCGCCAGCAACAGCCTTAGCTAGCAATGTCTTGCCTGTTCCTGGAGGGCCAACAAGAAGCACGCCTTTTGGAAGATTTGCGCCTATGTCTGTGTATTTATGGGGATTGTTTAAGAAGTCGACAACCTCTAGCAAGCTTTCTTTTGCTTCCTCTTGCCCAGCAACATCATTAAAGGTAATGCCTGTTTCAGATTCTGCATAAATCTTTGCGTTAGACTTGCCAAACGACATAGTATTCCCAGCGCCCATACCTCCCATCATTTTGCTAGCTATAAATCTCCATATAAATGCAAATATCACTAACATAAAAACGCTAGATATTATGCTCATAAGGAAAGATTCTTCTTGAGGCATGACTTCTGTGAACTTTACATCGGCTTCGTAAAGCCTATCCACCAATGAATCATCCTGCATTCTAACCGTTGAGAAAACTGTGGCTTTTGGCTCATTTTCTCCTTCTGCTATAGCCTCTGTTGTGTACATAATCTCGCTTTCAAGCACTTGAACGCTAGCTATTTTATCAGCATTAAGCTCGTCTAAAAACACATCATATGTCACCTCTGTAACTCTCGAATTCATGAACATAGGGTAAGTAACAATATTAAAAATAAACATTACTAACATCACCACACACCAATAATATAAAAACGACCTTTGCTTTTTCATTTCCTATTCCTCCATATCTCATTGCTTGTTGTTAGTATTATAACCATAAAATATAAACTAAACTTAAATTAATGCTCAACTAGAAAGCAACTTTATAGAAAATTTGTGATATTTAAGTTATAGAGTTGTGATGTTAGCGTGTTAGTAATAAATAGAATGCCAACTTAGCAAATCTTGCAAATATTTCTTTTATATGATAGTATTGAGAAATAGGAGGGTTAACTATGGGTTTATTTATTTTTATGATGATTCCGCTTTTGGTAATTATGTTTATTGGAGCAACAATTGCGCAGATTGTTATGTCGCTTTCTAAAGACAGCAAGCTTGGGCTAGCTTTGCCTATATTTTCTGTACTGCAATTTACTTGCTTAGTGCTTTTAAATTTCAGCACAATGCTTGGCGGTGGCTATAAACTAAGCAATTTAACTATACAGTTTATATTGCAAAATTTATTGGTTATTATCATTCCTCCAATCTATCTCCTAATAATATACGTTGTTTGTCGCATGATGAAATACGGCAAAATTAAGGAAGGCAAAGAGATTAACGATAACATAAAGGTAGATAGTGATTATGTTATTCAAGATGTTAATAACAGTCATATTGCAAAAACAACTTCTATACATAATGAAAAAAGTCGACCTTCAAAAATCAATGGCAATTTCGTATTCAGATTGCTAGCAGCATCTCTTATGATTATAGCTTTTCCTTTGTTATTTATGGGGGTTGGTGGAGCAATCTTCTATAGAGATATAACATTTTTTTACTTTATAGGCTCGCTTATTGGAATAGCTTCTTTTGTGGCGCTGCTTTTTAAAGAAATGGCTTTATACGCAAGAACTCTCCTAACCATCAATATTGTGGCTTCTATTTTCTTTTTATTTCCTGCTTTTGTCACCAAAGAATATATGGCAGTCATGCTTTTTAATGGTTGCCTTCTGTTATCAACTATTATTGTTTTTAGTGAAAAGGGGCATTTTAAAAATCAAGTAACTTATGATAGTTACAATGCAGGCTCAACAAGACATGCTAAGTTTAGAACCACTATCTACGGCATATCTTTAGATAAAGAGCTAAGCATAGAAAACCTAGAAAGGGCAAAACTTGAGGCTAAAGCCATATTAAATAAAAGCGGGGTAACTTATAGAGAGCTTATTGTGGTTTATGATTATATTAAAAATTCTTTTTTTGCTGGCTTTGATATAGACGAATACTCAATGGAAAGTTTAGGGGAAGTAAAGTCAAAAATTGAAGCAGATAACTTAACTGAATATAAATTTGATAAGACTGGACTGACAATTGCCGAAAGATTTCAAACTCAAAATATTAAGATAGAAGATATTGAGGAGATAAAGTCTAGATATGATTATGCAAATGTAACTGCGTTTGCACTTTCATATGCAGATGACAATGTCGTTCCAATATGCATGTATATGAAATTTTCTCTATCTTTTGTTAGGTGGTTTGCAGAATATATTGAGAAATGCAATTTATATGACACAGATAGTGTGAGCGATTTAATAAATATAAATGAATGCTATGAAGTAGATCTGCCACCAACAGTGTATGATGAGATTTTTGATATATACACAATAGAAGAGCTAGATGAAATGGGGCTATATTATTGCGCTTTTTGCGAGAGATATACTGATCTTTTAGAAGCTATGAGAATTATTGAGCTAAAAGTGGGGGATTTGCTTTATAGCATAGGCGATGAGTTCGAGTTTAACAGCGACCATTACCTAACAACAGGAAGGGTTGAATATATAGAAACTAGCTTTAGTGGCGAAGATGTGTATTATATAAGCGCCGATAACGGACTTGTTTTCTATCAAACCACAGCAAGCGAACTATTAAAAGATATAAAACTTTAGTGAATTTGAGAGGAATGGTGATAGTATGATAGGGATTGTCAAAATAGTGATTAGTAACCTAATATGGATTTTTTCTAGAGGCTCATATTTGTCTTTTGCTCCATCCGTTGCTGTTATTGGCGGAGCAGACGGACCAACAGCAGTTTTTGTAACTGTATCACCAAGCAATAATATGCTCATATGCTTTGGCGCAATCATAATAACAGCCATTATCGCAATTTTTATTATTGCTAAGAGAAAAAGCAAAAAGTAACAATAAAAACAAGAACTGTCACCACTAAAACGGCGACAGTTCTTATCTTATACGCATTTTTAAATTGCAACTTATATTTTACAAAGCTATAAGCTAATTTGTGGCAGAATTTGCTTGTATGCGAGCGTTAGCAATTGACCACATAGCAACAGAAGCAATAACAATAAAACCACCAAGCAACGATATGAAGCCAGGTATTTCGCCAATAGCAAGAGCAACCCATAGAGGATTTGCTATAGGCTCAACCATTCCAACAAGGGAACAAGTTAGAGGAGGTGCAAGGCGAATAACCTTAGAGAAGATAACATAAGGAAGACCAAGCTGGAAAACACCAAGCATTACAACGGTAACAATACTTTGAGTAGTAAAATCTGGTGTGTCAAGAACTAATGCTGGAACTCCGATAAGAACTGTTACAAAATGCCCCATCATTATTCCGCTCATTGTAGCAGCTTGTGTTGTTGCTTTGGAGCTTGCATTATAAGATAGCGCAACGAACACAGCACTAATTAAAGCAAATATATTACCTATCATACCTCCGCCACTAATGCTATCAATGAAGAACAGTGCTATTCCGACAATACACGAAGCAACAACAACCAAATCTCTCTTATTGATTTTCTGCTTATACACTAAGGCTGTTATCATAATAATAAATATTGGGTTGGCTGACTGAATTACAATGGCGTTTGCAGCTGTTGTGGTTGAGTTTGAAATAACATAGCAAACTGTTGTTATGCTATAGAAAAAACCAGCTTTTAAAGTTTGCTTATTTATCTCTAAGCTCATACCATCTTTTTTCATAAACGCATACATAACAAGCCCACAAAATAGGCTTCTTATTCCCGCTGTCACTAACGAATTCCATTCTATTGATTTTAACAATAAGCCTCCTGTACTCCATAATAACGCACAGGCAAGCATCATTATAGTGGGGTTGCTTTTTAATCTAGTTATCATAATTCTCCATTCTGCCACTCAAGTGACATAAAAATAAAAGTTTAGTTTTAGATTATCGTTTTGATCATTTTATGTGTTGTTTCAATCGCTATTCTACAACAAAAAAATGCAATATGCAATAGATAAATAGCTAATTTAAAAATATATTTTATTTTATGAGTGATATTTTTATCATACCAACATGAAATTATATTTATCTCTTTATTTTTATATAAAAATAGAGTATAATTAGTAGAATAATTAAAAAATCTGCATTTTGCGAGGTACTAAATGGTATTTACCGATTTATTTTTCCTATATATTTTCCTTCCCCTTAATCTAATTCTTTACTATTCTTTTAGTAATCTAAAAATAAGAAACTTTATACTAATAGCATTCTCCCTTTTCTTTTATTCTTGGGGAGAGCCGCTTCACATAATGCTGCTAATATTTGGAGTTTGTGGGGGGCTTGATTTTGTGCATGGGCAGTTAATTGAGGCGTTTAAAGGAAAGCTTTTATCTAAGCTTGCGTTAGTATCTTCAATAATACTAAACCTAACCTTGTTATCTAGCTTCAAGTATGCTGATTTTTTCATTGAGATTATAAATAATATATTTAATCTCCAGTTACCTCCATTAGGGCTTTCACTTCCTATTGGAATATCCTTCTATACCTTCCAAACGCTATCATATATATTTGATGTCTATAATGGCGAAGTTAAGGCGCAAAAAAGCTTTCCAAAGTTCTTAATGTTTATCTCCCTTTATCATCAGTTAGTAGCTGGTCCGATTGTTAGATATACCGATATTGAGAATGATATAAACAACAGAAAATCAAACTTAGACGAAATGGCAATTGGTGTTAAACGAATAATTACAGGAGTTGGCAAAAAGGTTATTATTGCTAACATGGCTGGCCTAATTTCCTCAAGCTTTTTAAATGCCGATCCTACTGCACTATCTATATTCGGAGCATGGTTTGGTATTATACTATTCACAATACAAATCTTTTTTGATTTTTCTGGATACTCAGATATCGCTATAGGGCTGGGCTTGTTATTTGGATTTCACTATAAAGAAAACTTTAACTACCCATATATCTCAAAATCCGTTTCGGAGTTTTGGAGAAGATGGCATATATCACTTGGCAGTTTCTTTAGGGACTATATCTACATTCCTTTAGGCGGAAATAGGCGTATGCTTTTTAGAAATTTATTGATTGTATGGTTTGTGACCGGTTTATGGCATGGGGCTTCAGTGAACTTTATTGTATGGGGCTTATATTTTGGGGCATTTATAGCTATCGAAAGGCTTTTCCTTCAAAATATTTTAAACAAGCTCCCTTCTCTCATTTGTCACCTATATTTATTATTAGTTGTAATTTTTGGGTGGGTTATATTCTATTTTGAGGAGATGCCTTCTGCTGTCGCTTATATGAAGTCTATGTTAGGGCTTAATGATAATATGCTTAGCGATATATCAACAAAAATTATCTTCACCAACAATATATACTGGATAATTGGAGCAGCCATCCTCTGCACACCATTACTTTCAAAAATAGACAGCCTATTCAAAGAAAAGCTAAAGCCTGTTTACTTCACCTACTCTGCCCTTATCTATGGTGCTGTTATGCTATTATCAACTGCACTTTTAGTAGGAGAATCTTATAATCCGTTCTTATATTTCCGTTTTTAGGAGGACGATATGTCTGAAAATAGTAAAAAAAGAAACCGCAGAAGCTCAATGCTTTCTTGGTTTGGCTCATATTTTGCTGTATTCATTTTTATTTTAACACTAAGCTTTGTTGGTGTGTTATCCATTACTATGCCAAAGTCTGAAAGCTCTGAAATTGAAAAAAGAGAGCTTACAAAAATGCCTTCCTTTTCAATAAAGGCATACAGCTCTGGCGAGTTTACTGACAATTTCTCTTTATACTACAGCGATAATTTCCCTTTTAGAGAGGAGCTTGTGTTGCTTTCAAAGAGATTTACCGAAAACTTTGGAGAGAGCTATGATGGCATACGCTTAACTGCTGGCGAGAGCTATTTCGCTCCTCCTCCAGCTGAAGAAAATAAGCCAGAACCTCCAGAACTGCTCAATACTGCTATACCACCATATAGTGAAAATCCTCCTAAAGAGGATAGCTCGCAAATCGTTATAGAGAGCAGCAGCGAAGAAAGCTCTAGCGAAGCTGAACAAATTAACGACTCAATTGGAGAAACTGAGCAACCAATTAACAGCAATGGAATGTTTATTTATAATAACGCTGCTTATCAAATTTATTATGGAGGCGAAAAAACGGCTTATTCTTATGCTCAGGCTGTTTCAACAATCGCTTCTCAGCTTCCAAATGTTAATGTGTATAACTTAGTTGTGCCGACTGGAATAGAATTTGCTCTACCAGAAGAGTATAGCTCAATTTCAGCCGATCAAAAAGAAGATATTGATATACTATATAACAACATCAATGAGCTTTCAGGGGGAACGGTTAAAACTATTGACGCATATAACGAGATAGAAAAGCATCAAGAAGAATATTTGTACTTTAGAACTGACCATCACTGGACAGCTCGTGGAGCATATTATGCTTATCATGCTTTTTGTGACAGCTTGGGCATACCTCCAACTCCATTAGAAAGCATGACACAAAAAGAAAAGCCTAACTTCTTAGGAACGATGTATTCTAATACACAAAATAGCAGTTTGCTAGAGAACCCTGACACTGTTGAATACTTTATGCAACCAACAAAGCATACTGCCTCATACTATCAAAATGAGTTCTATGCTCCAACGTATGTCGGAAATGCACTTATTGAGTTTGCAGAAGGTGCTAACAGCTATTCAGTGTTTATAGCTGGAGATTTTCCAATCACAATTATAGAAACAGAAGCTCAAAATGATAAATCAATATGTGTGGTTAAAGAATCGTTTGGAAATGCCTTTGTTCCATTTTTAGTTAACAACTACTCAAAAATCATAGTTATTGACCCAAGACATTTTAATGGCAACTTTGGTGATGTAATGGATAGGCATAATATAGAAGATCTTCTTATCATAAACAATATTTTTGCTGCACATTCAGGAGGAAACAAGAACTTAATTTGGGGGCTTTCCTCTGATATAACAGCTTATTATGATGGAAGCTATCATGCTCAGCTTGAAGAGCAAGCAAGAATAGCAGCCGAAAAAGCCTTGCTAGCAGAAGAGGAAGCCAAAAAAACAGAGGAACAAGAAAAGAAAGAATCAGAGGATGCTAAGCAAAGTGAGGAGGAGGACGATGAGGACTAAGTTTTTACTAATTAGTTTAATTATTGTTAGCTTAATTTTTAGCTCTTGCGCAATTGAAGACACAGACTTACTAAACATCACTCCTAAAACTACAATAAACATATCTCTTAGTAGAGAGCTGTCTTCATTAAATGAAACAGTTATTGATGGGCTAATTAAGCCTTTAAACCAAATATCAAACGAGCGCTTTACAATTAACTTTAGCATCACCGATAATCCATTGGAGGCAATTCAAGGTGGAAGCCATATTGTTATAATGAGCAACTCAGAAGTTTCACTTGCTAACAGCCAGTTTGCAATGCTTACAAGTCCTTTTTATTTTGAGGGATACCAGCATGCCTCTATAACCTTAGGGCTTGAGGAATTTCACGATCTTGTTGATGATACAACACTTTCTTTGGTTGGTGCTGTGCCTATTGCCTCTTTATATGCTGGAGGATATTATTTAGTTAGTGGCATTGATGAGCCTATAGCTGATTTTGAAGCTTTAGAGGATTTAAGGGTTGGTGTGTTGCCAAACAACACTTATTTTGAAGTGTTGCTTGAAGAGATGGGCGCTGATGCAAACATACAAGAGACTGATGTGTTAGTAAATGGATTTTTAAACAGAAGCTTTCCTGTTATAGAAGCAAAAGGATCTGATCTTGATTTAATCCTTCCTTCTGATCGTATTTCAACTGTGTTTTATAGCGAAAGCCCTCATCGAATTGATATGAACTGGGTTATGATGTCGCAAAATGCTATCGAAACACTAACTCCTGAAGAGCTTGCTTATTTAAAAGAGGGTGTTGCTTCTTTGGTGGCTTATAATGATATTGAAATGCTTTCAAATGAAGAAACAGCTTTAGAGCAACTAAAGTTCCAGATTGATGCAATTTCAGACAGCATTTCATATAACGATTTATCAAACGAAACACGAACTATACTCTTCACTTTATACCAGTTTAACAATATTTGGGACTGGGGCTTGTATTCTGAGGTAAAGGAGCTGCTAGAATAATATGGACATTGTAATAAAAGAGCTAACTGTGGATTACGCTAAAGAGAGCCTAATTTATGCAAAGAGCGTTGGCAGTGAAACTGAATTTCTGCTAATGGACGAGAATGGTGTTGGAGATGATGAAGCTGAGCAAGAGCTTTTTATAAAATCCTCACTAATCAGCGAAGATAGATTTTTAATTGGTGCTTTTTATGAAGAGAGGCTTATAGGCCTTGCTAACATCGCTATGCCAACGCGAAAACGCATAAATCACACAGCAGATATTGGAATGAGCGTGCTTAGAGAATTTTGGGGCAAGGGAGTTGGCGAGCTTTTAATGTTAAATCTAATTAGCATAGCGAAAAAACACAAACATACAAAGCTGATTAAACTTGAGGTTAGAAGCGATAATATAGCTGCTAAAATGCTTTATAATAAATATGGATTTATAAAGTTTGGAGAGCTTAAAAATGCTATCAAGCTTGCTGATAATAGATATGCAGATATAGATTATATGGTATTAGATTTAAAATCTCACCCTATCATTTTTAAGAGCGAGAGATTAAATTTTAGCATATGGAACAACAATAACTTTGAAGATGCGTATAGGCTATTTTCAGATGAAGAAGTCTGTAAATATATAACCTCGCAAAATGTGTTTACTAAGCAACAAATAAAAGAGCGAATAAAAAGAGAACGACAAAACTTTGTGAGTACAAGCCTTCAGTATTTCCCTTTATACATAAAAGAAACTGGAGAATTTATTGGTGCTTGTGGGGCAAGGCCATCTGGCGAATGCGAGGGGGCTTTTGAGATGGGATTTTATCTTCTGCCAAAGTTTGTAGGCAAGGGATATGGAAAAGAAGCAGCGACTGCCTTTATTCAATACGCATTAAAACAGAATAATGTTAGGGAACTTTTTGCTGGTCATAATCCAGATAACAAAACCTCCGCAGAGCTTTTGAAAAAACTTGGATTTGTTAAGCTTCGAGAAGAGCTGTTCCAACCAACTGGGCTAATACATCCATTTTATCAACTAAAACAAAAAGACACCTTTCTATAATATATAGAAAGGTGCGTTATTTTAGTTATTCGTCTTCGCCTTTGACAAACTCTTCTTCAATCTCTTCGTCGCCAACCATAGAGCGTATGTTCTCAGTATACTCATTTATAAAGTTTATGATAAGCTCTTTTTCATTATCAGTATATTGGGAGAAATGAGAGTAGAATGCATCTTCATAATGACCATGATATTCAAGATGGCCTTCGTGAGCCTTTCTTCCAAGCTCTGTTAGCTTAAAATAAATCTCTTTTTTATTATGTGCGTGTTGATATCTTTCAATATAGCCTTTGTTGCAAAGCTTAGTTAGCATTTTTGATACGCTCCCCTTTGTAATGTCAAAAAGAATTGAAAGGGAAGTTGTGTTGCTGTCAGGGTGAAGCTCTATCGCTTCAATCATATGAATTTCTGTTGGAAAAAGAACAATGCCCTCTCCATAACATTTAGGAAGTCGGTTAGTGATTCTAGCAACTGCAAGCATTCTTTGTAGAGCATCGTTTAATAAAATTCTGTGATCGTCCATATTGAACCTCCGTACTATATTGATTAACTAAAATATGATTATAAGCTTACCAATAATTTGGTCAACTTAATTATACAATGAATTGTATTTTGTGTCAAGGCTGTAGAATATTCTGCTATAAATTTTAAAAGAAAGGTGAAAGTATGCTAGAAAGAACAATCCTTCATTGCGATTTAAATAGCTTCTATGCTTCTGTTGAACTTATTGATTATCCTCAGTACAAAAATGAACCTGTTGCTGTTGCTGGAAACCCTGAAAGCAGACACGGCATTATCCTTGCAAAAAACGATGTTGCAAAAGCTTTTGGTGTTAAAACAGCCGAAACTATTAGAGAAGCTCGCATAAAATGCCCTCAGCTCATACTTTTGCCACCAAACAGCAACAAATATGCTCACTTTTCAAAAAGGGCAAATGCTATTTATGCTGAATATACAGATCAAGTTGAGCCTTTTGGAATTGATGAAAGCTGGCTTGATGTAACTGGCAGCAAGCTATTGTTTGGGGACGGAAAGACTATAGCAGATACTCTCAGAAAAAGAATGAAAGATGAGCTTTCTCTAACAATATCTGTTGGTGTGTCTTTCACTAAAGCGCTTGCAAAGCTTGGCAGCGATATAAAAAAGCCAGACGCAACAACTGTTATAACTAGAGAAAATTTATCTGAAATTGTGTATCCATTGCCTGTTGGAGATTTATTATCTGTTGGAGGAGCAACGCTTCAGAAGCTCAACTTGCTTGGGATTAAAACCATTGGTCAGCTCGCTGTCATGGATAAAAACTGGTTAATAAGCAAATTTGGCAAGCATGGAGAGTCACTTTATAACTACGCTAACGGAATAAGCAGCTCTGAAGTTGCGAGAATTGGCGACTACTCCCCTCCTAAATCTATTGGGCAAGGGCTTACTTTCAACCGCAACCTAAAAGACTTTGTTGACTTAAAAGTTGCGATAATGGCGCTTTCTGAAAGGGTTGTGTTTAGGCTTAGAAACCATGCTATGCTTGCTGGTGGAATTGCTGTTACAATTAAATACCCAAGCCTTAAATCGAAAGATCAGCAAAAGAGCTTTGGGGTTGCTATCAACACCTTAAACGATATCTACAACGAAGCATTAGCGCTTGCTGATAAGCTTCGTGATCCTGAGGAGGATATTAGGGCAATAACAATAACTGCAATATCACTCATTCCAGAGGACGAGAGCTTTAATTTATTTGACAATACCAATGAAAAGCAGAAGCTTTTGGATAGCTCTGTTCATGGGTTAAAAAAGCAGTTTGGAAAGAACATAATAAACAGGGCTACAACCTTAAATAATGACTTAGGATTTAAAAAATAGCAGCAACATTTTTCAGTAAAGTTGCAGTGTTCCGTTAGGTAAAGTGAGAGTTTTGCTAAATTTTTCGCAAAAAATTTCAGCATCAAAGGGCTGCCCCTTTGGCGCTTTCCGCAGAAAGCGAAACTTACTTTTCTTTTGGAAAAAAGAAAAGCTAAGCAAAAGAAAACCTTTGTATTGAAGTTTTGTTAAATGATTAAGTTTGGCAAACGACCTTAAGTTTGGCTTATGCATAAAGAACCTAACAACTTTCACATAAAAAACAATACAGGCACAAAAACTAGCCATTCACATCAAAAACTAGAATGACGACAGTGTGAAAGCTTCACTAGCTTCCGTTTTCGCAAAAGCTCAG
>CAYJEV010000014.1:0-30021 GCA_964369265.1 uncultured Oscillospiraceae bacterium | reverse complement strand
TTTTTGCTTAGGTTTATAGATGGAGGAACGCTATCAGTAAAGTTGAAAGCAACTTTAAATGCAGAGCTTGAATATGAAGCCTTAAACGATACTTGTTGCTCTGTATTTATAATTACATTAGTATATCTTTCATCAGCAGTTACTGTAATTCCCTTGATGCTATTTCCACCTGGCCCATCTGTTGTTAATGTTGCAAGATCGGCAGTGTTTACTCTAACGCCAGATTGTAGCCTATAGAAAGCATAAGTTTTATCAGAAGTTTGATAGAACATTTGCGAACCAACAGTATAATCTATTGCACCTGATGGAAGAGGGAAAAAGTCTGGAGTGCTGTATGGTGAAGTATCGCTCGCAGATAAGGTTTCTGCTTGGTCGGATGTAACTCTAACAGCTTGTCCTGAAGTTACAGGTACAGTTTTATTAACTGTTACATTCGCGCCTGTCGCATTATCTCCAAAAGCTCCCCATTTACCATAAACCACTATACTTCCAAGCTGCTGAACAGAGCTTGTCGATTGTGGCACAGTATATGAGCCTTCAAACACTCTGTATGAGCTATCTCGGTAGTCTTCATTTTCATTCGACTCAAGCATAGTCATAGTCACTGTTACACCATTTATTTCAGCATATACATCTGCTTCTTCATATGCAACAGCTGTTATTCTAAGCTTCATTCCGCCATCTAGCGCCATATTGCCTTGTGGTGTAACCTCTTGTACTACCTGTACATGCCTAGTTATGTTATAATGGTCAGTCTTGCCTTTATGGCTGAATGCAAAAGTATTAAGTCCAGGGTCAAGCTGCAAGGTTAAAGTGAAGTAACCATTTTGATCTGTGTCGACAGCTTGGCTATTAACTGTAATTGGTGTGTTAGGGTCTGACACACCAGAGAAAGTAACAGTCGGCTCGAAAGTAGTATATGTCTTGTTTTCTGGTTTAACAACAGCAAGATCAGTTGTTATATGCTCCTCTTTCATTTCGCCTTGATAATATTTTACAAGCGAAGTCGCAAATTCTTTTGGGTCTTCCTCCATCCTTGAAATGGAGTTGAATATGCCTCCACCATAAGAAGAGAGTTCTCTTGCTGCTATTACCTGCCTTGCAAGCTGGTCATACTCTGTCCAACCTGCGTTATCTGTAACAGCTTTGCTTGAATAATGCAAGCAGTAAAATGGTATGTCAGTTTCAGCAAGGGACGCTCCCCACCAATCAGCTATAAGCTCAAAAGGCAAGCTACTATCTTCTGTTGAACCAGGAGTTTTAACCAAGAGAAAATCAGCATATCCCTCCTCAACTAATATCTTAACTGAATCAAAGTTAGCATCTCCATATGTGGTAAAACCAACATTCGTCCTTGAGCCAAGCTCGTTTGCATTATAATTCTCCCAAACAGGCTCGGTTACCATTCCAATATGTAGCCATGGAGCATACTCTCTAAAGCTGTCCACAGCAGTTTTGTATATAATCTCTGAAAGCTCGATTAAATAGTCATCATAGCCCTCAGCTCCGCCATTTTTAACATAATTACCATAATAGTCATTGTCTTCAATAGCATAATACCCATCAATCAACACACCATTAGGCTGATATTTATAGCAAAAAGCTTGAATATCATTCCTAACACGATTTATTGTGTCAACTGTTGGGAAAATATCTGTTTCAGGGTTATCAGCGACAACCTCCATCACAGGATAATACACATAAACATAAAACCCTTGCTCTTTAACTCTATCAATGAGATAAGCAACACTATCAAATGCTGGGTCTAAAGTTGGTAACAAAGAGGAATTTGCTATAGTTCCATTACCATAAGAAAGATCAATAACCACAGTATTCATAGTCAGCTCTTTTGCAGAAGCAAGCTTGCTATCAATTGAATTTTTAATTTCCTGTTCAGAAGCATCAGGGTCATAATCGTCCCCTGCCCTTATTAAAACTCCTCTCATCTCTTCTGGAAAAGACTTTGGAGAATCTACTGGTATATACACACCCTCTAAGCTTGAGGAAGCAGTGTTATCGACTGCTGGAGGAAGTGGTGCTGGCTCGGAGCTACTGCTTTCGCTTCCAATCCCAGCAAGCAAAGCAATAGCAACACCTATACCAATTGTCAAAAGCAGTAAAGCTATACTAATTCCTAAAGCAACTACTTTTGTATTCTTTTTTCTATTAGTCTTTCTTCTTGCCACTCTCTATCTCCTATTAGTCTAAGACATCCTCAAGATTATTTCTTTCTTTATTCATATGGCTTGCTTGAGCAGATGGAGGATTGAAAAACAGCTCTGATCTAAATATAGCAAAGCCCTCATAATCGCTCGCACCTCTTGAGTATTCCACCATTCTAGCAGTTATATCTGTGTTATTTATCCATTCATTTCTTCCACTACCAGCCCATTCATCAACAAGACCTGATTTATATGGTCCAAGCCCAACTAACAAATCAACAGAAGTTCCACTAACCATATCATTCCAAAAGTCTAGTGTTGTATCAAAAGGAAGGGTTTCGTTGTCAAAGCCAAAGTAAATCTGCGGACAGATATAGTCAAAATAACCGCCCTCATTTATCATAGGCTCAACGTCAACAAACTGCCCATGATAGTTATTATCATTATTAGCTTGCGGACTAATACCAAAAACTATGCTACTATCATAAGATTTTATTGCATCATAAACTTCTTCAAGCAGTTCGCTAACATTATCTCTGCGCCAATCTGCTTGCGACTTTGTTCCCCCAGCAGATTTATAAGCTGAATAATCCTTTGAGTCAAACGCCATATCGGTTGTTGGGTAGAAATAATCATCAAAATGTATTCCATCCACATCATAATTTCTAATAATCTCTTCAATTACTTCAACAATATGTTCTTGCGCGATATCGCTCGCTGGATTAAAAGAAATAATGCCATTATACTCAATAACAGCTCTGCTGCCATCATTTAGCATTTTTTTCGCTGGATTATCAGAGCTTAGCGGTACATTAGTATTTCCTGAACGAATCCTATATGGATTTAACCATGCCTCAACTGTGAACCCTAATGCTCTAGCTTCTTCTATCATAATTTCAAGAAGATCATAACCTGGATCCTGCCCTTCTTCTCTATCTGAGTTTAATGTGTGTGAGTAAGGAACAATATCAGACTCATAAAGCGCATCGGCATATGGTCTAACTTGAAGGAAAACAGTATTAAGCCCATAGTCTTTATATTCTTCAAAAGCCGCTCTTACATTGCTTGTAAATTGCGCTTCTGATTTATCTCTTGCTAAAGTGTAGAAATCAAGATATGAAATCCAAATCGCCCTAATTTCTCCATCATTATTAACAAGCTCATTTGCATTATTTGAGTTGTTTGAAGTGTTTGTTGCTTCTGGCTCTAAAGTTTCTTCTTTGGAAGACTCCTCCTCTTTTGGAAGTTCAGAAGATGTTACCGGAGCTTCTGAAGAAACTGCTGGTGGTGCTTCGGAAGAAACTGCTGACGGAGCAGAAGATACAACAGTCACTGGTGTTGATGGGGGTTCTGGAGTTGAAGATGGGGCTTCTGGCTCAACAACAGCAGAGCTAGTTATTAAAGGCAGCTCTTCATTTGAAGGAGGTACTTCGGCTGTATCTGAAGAAGATGCTATATTTATTGTTGATTTTTGCATATTAATTTCGCTATCAACAGCGCTAGAGCTGCAACCTGACAACAAAACTGCAATTATAGAAATTGTTGCAATTGTTCTTTTCATCTATAATCATACCTTTCTATGAATGTCATAAAAAGCCCTTAAAAAGCTTATTGTATCGTATTTTTCGATTATCATTTTTTACATAAACAAGAAAACAGCATTTTAATAGAAAGTTTGAAATTATCTTTCAAAACTTTTCATCTAAATTAAATATCAATGTAACTGCCCTGTTAACAAGGCAGTTACTTTATCACATAGTATTCATTATACATCTAATATGTTTCACACAAAAAGCGAAAAAATTAAAAATACATAAACAATTGGCATTTTATGTTACCATTGTATAATTTTCTGCGCTTGTTAGCTTTTCTGCCAAACAATTTTTCAAAATCTTCATGTGGGCTTATAATATAATAGCTTCTGCCTTCTCCTGGAAGGAATTTTTCGCCCATAATTTTATAAAGCTCCTCTGCTTTCTCTTTATCAAGAAGCCTCTCACCATATGGAGGGTTAGTAATTAGTATGAACGGAATGTCAGGCAGCTTAAAATCAGCAATTCCCTTTTTAGCAGCTTGTATTCTGCTTGAGATTGTTGCTCTTTTTGCGTTAGCGCCAGTTAGTATAATTGCTTCTGGATCTATGTCGCTTCCATAACCCCTAAACTTGCCTTCCTTTAGCATGCCAGCAGAAGCCTCTGTACGAGCTTGTTGCCACTCTTCTGCAGTTAACAAATCCCATTGTTCGCTAGCAAATCTCCTTCTAAGCCCAGAAGGCACTCTAAGCGCCTTTAAGCCAGCCTCAATTAAAAGAGTACCAGAACCGCAAAATGGATCTATAACAACACTATCCTGCTTTACTCTAGCTAGATCTATAATTCCAGCAGCCAGAGTTTCTTTAATCGGAGCATCGTTAGCCTCTGTTCTATATCCTCTTTTATGCAAGCTAACGCCTGTTGTATCTAAGAAGACACTAACCTTATCCTTCATTATTGAAAAAGAAATTTGATAAACTGTCCCTGATTCTTTAAACCACTCATTACCATATTTTCGGCTCATGCTTCTAACAGCAGCCTTCTTTATTATAGCTTGGCAATCAGGCACACTAAAAAGCTTAGAATTAAGCGACCAACCCTTAACTGGAAAAGCTGCATCTCTTGGTATAAACTCGCCAAAATCAATGGCATAAGTATTGTCGAATAAATCTGTAAAAGTATACGCATTAAAGCTACCAAGCTCTAATAGCACTCTCTCAGCAGTTCTTAGGTTAATATTTGCCTTAGCAATCATCTTAGCATCTCCAATAAAAGATACTCTTCCATCTTGAGTGCTAACATCTTCTCCACCCATTCTCTTTATTTCGCCAGATAATACACTCTCGACACCAAAAAGACAAGGACACACAATTCTAAATTTTTTCATAAATCTCCTTTTTAATTAAACCTTAAATACACAACAACTGCCCCCAATGGGGGCAGTAAATAATTAAACTATTCAGACTGAGCTTCAATAACACCATATCCGCCATCTTTACGCTTATAAACAACATTCATCTCCCCTGTTTCTGAATTGCTAAACATGAAAAATTCATGCCCAACTAAATTCATACGCAGAATAGCTTCTTGTATGTCCATTGGACGCACTGCAAAAGATTTCTTCTTAATAACAGCATAGTCCTCATCAGCAGCAGCTGGCTCAGTAACCTCAAGATTATCAAAGGCATTTTCTCTAACTCTCTTAGTCAGCTTTTCTTTATGTTTAACAATTTGCTTAAACAGCATATCAACAACTAAATCTAAGCTTTCTAGTCTGTCTGAGGTTGTTCTTTCGCCTCGATAAACCATTCCTTTGTCAAAAACGGAAATCTCCACTTTTTCTCTCTCGCCCTCGTTTGTTACAACAACATTCACTTTTACGTCATTGTGGAAAAAGCGATCAAGCTTTGACAATTTCTTCTCGGCTCTTTCTTTGAACTGCTCTCTTACGGTAGTTTTTCTTCCTGTAATGTTAATGTTCATATATCCATCTCCTTAGGGTGAATTGATAGAGCTTTCTATCTAGTACATATTATAGCATACATCTCATTACTTTTCAAGAGTTTTTTGCTATTTTTTCCAAATTCACCTTAATTTTGATAAAAACTTTTAATATTACTGCCTAATTTTAACTATTTACCTGAAACATCAATAAAAATCTTTTCATCAGGATAAACAAAACCTAGCTTATCCCTAGCAATTTTTTCAATATAATCCTTTGAGTCGGTCAATTGAATAGTGCGCTGAATATCGAGATTTACTGCTTCTTGCGCAACATATTCTGCTTTTAATGTTTCAAGCTCTCGATTTTTAATGCTTATTTGGCTATAATTATCAACTATACCCCCAGCAATAGCAAAAACACCAACGACAGTCAATACTCTAATTAGTAAAATAGTTTTTTTATTCTTTCTCGCCACTATTACTACCTCCTCTTCATAGATTATTTTGATAGGTAGTAATATTATACTATAAGTTATAGTGTCTTTTCAAGCGTTTTTTATATATTTTTAATGTTTTTTTAAGCGAATTTTGTATTTTCGCCTCAAATTTGTACAAACTTTTAACTAAAAGGATAATTGGCGATAAAAAAACTCTTATAATTGGCTTCAAAACGTTGCTGAATATACTATTTATTAGCCCTAGTGCCAAAAGTAGAAGCTTCATAAAATAATTGCTAATAGTTAGGTAATATAATAGCCACCCTAATATTTCTCCGATAACAATAAATGAACGTATCTTTCCATCTAGTACGCTTATCATAAAATTAAGGCTCACTACAGCAAAGCTAACTAAGAAGGCGAAATCTTCAATCCCAATAGCGATGAAACTATGAGATATAACTCTTCTAAGCACTCTAAAAACATCATAGAATAAGCCAGCTGCCCCTCCTAGCAAAAGCGAATATAAAAAAACATAGAGTTGAGCTGAAATGATATTCTCTCCCACCTATCTCCTCCTAACGAAAAATTCTTTCCCATAAACTGCTTTTTTGAGATAGGTTATCAGTGTATTCAAGCCCTAGTAAATTTCCTTCTAAAGTTATTTCCCCAGCCTCAATATCTATTTTCATTATATGTAGAGAATCCCCTCTCACAATAAGCTCCCCTACTTCTGTAAACACCGCCACTAACTGTTCATCAAAGCTATCAATATCGCTGATACCTGTAATATTTATCTGCCGTCTTCCAATAATCTCCACATTATGCCCTTTGATTACTCTCTTTCTTTCTTCTTGCATCTTTTTCCCTCCTAAAAATTCTTAGTATAATATATTTACTTCACACCAATAATAGAACTATTTACCACACCAAAACAGAAATACATATAATATCATATAAGTTTAAAAATAATTGCTTGCAATTCAAAACAATATATACTAATATAGTCATATAATGTATTTATAAATAAATTGCTAATAGCAAAAGCTAGAGATTATTTGGTTTTAAGGAAAGGATTGGTCATAATTATGCATGCTACAAAGAAGATAAAAGAAGATTTGTTTTGGGTTGGGGCAAACGATAGGCGTTTGGCTCTGTTTGAAAATGTATTCCCTCTAACAACTGGAATGTCCTACAACTCCTATTTATTACTTGATGATAAAACAGTTCTTTTTGATACTGTTGATATCGCTGTTCAAGGGCAACTAATGGACAATCTAGACCATTTGCTCGGTGAAAAACCGCTAGATTTTATTGTTGTAACGCATGTCGAGCCTGACCACTGCGCAACACTAGAATGTGTTACTAGAAAGTATCCAGAGGCTAAAATTGTTTGCAATACAAAATCTAAAGATATGATATGCAATTTCTTTAATTTTGAAGTCGAAAAGCACCTACACTTAGTATCTGAAGGAGATAACCTCTCCACTGGAAAACATAACCTTACTTTTGTTATGGCGCCAATGGTTCACTGGCCTGAAGTTATGGTTTGCTATGATAGCACAGATAAAATCCTCTTTTCTTCTGATGCCTTTGGTACATTTGGAGCATTAAATGGCAATATCTTCGCAGATGAAGTCGATTTTAAAAGAGATTGGCTCGATGATGCTAGAAGATACTATACAAATATTGTTGGTAAATATGGTGTGCAGGTGCAAGCGTTGCTAAAGAAAGCAAGCAATCTTGAGATAAATATGATATGCCCGCTTCATGGACCTGTTTGGAGAGAGGATATTAGCTGGTATCTCGAAAAATATAATAGATGGAGCAGCTATCAAGCTGAGGATAATGGCGTTCTAATAGCTTATGGCTCAATTTATGGAAACACAGAAACAGCTGCACAAATTGTTGCAAATAAACTTGGCGATTTAGGAGTTAAAAATATAAAGATGTTTGATGTTTCTAACACACATTCCTCTTATATTCTCTCTGAAGCATTTAGATGTAGCCACATTGTTTTAGCTTCTGTAACATATAATGCTGGTATATTCTGCAATATGGATAACCTTCTTCATGTTTTTAAAGCTCATGGACTGCAAAACAAGACAGTTTCTATCATCGAAAATGGCAGCTGGGCAGCAACTTCTGGAAAGCAAATGAAAGAAATTATTATGTCTATGAAAAATATGAATATTTTAGGTGATACAATAAGCTTAAAGTCCGCTATCAAGGATAATCACTATTCAGAACTTGAAAATCTAGCAGAACTTATCTATAATTCTATTGATAAATAAGGATATTTTATTAAAACAACAAAGATATAGGCTATGGCGATTTAAGTTCGCCATAGCCTATTTGTATTTTTTATTAAGATTAGCCAACACAGGATGGGCAAGCTTTAACTATCTTGCCATCAACGATTACACATCTTGTGTGAGCGCTAATATCAGTCATTGGGTTTCCGCAATACACAACCACATCAGCATCTTTGCCAACTTCAAGGCTGCCTAGTCTATCGCCAACACCAATTATCTCAGCAGGATTGATAGTTACAGACTTCCATGCCTCTTGCTCATCTAAGCCTTCTTTTACTAGTAAACCAGCTTGTAATAATAGATAGTTTGCTGGAATTACAGGAGCATCAACAGTTAAACCAAACTTCATTCCAGCCTTATTTAAGATAGCTGGCGCTTCAAGGTTTCTGTTTCTTGACTCATACTTAGTTTTGGAGAATGGAGCTAGAGGTCCTAAGAAAGCTTCAACACCTTCTTTTGCAAGATACTCAGCTATCATCCAGCCCTCAGTGCAATGCTCAATTGTAAACTTAACATCAAACTCTTTTGCAACACGCATCATATTTAGAATATCTTCATGTCTATGAGCATGAGCCTTTAGATGGATTTCTTTTCTAACAACTGGAAGCAGAGCCTCAAGCTTAGAATCAAATTTTGGAGTTTTCTTTGGATCAGTTTCGCCAAGCTTCTTTAGCTCATCATATTCCTTAGCCTTAAAAAGCATCTCTCTCATCATAGCAACCTGACCCATACGAGTCATTGGAGCTTTGTCGTTAGAACCATAAAAGAACTTTGGATTTTCACCAAATGCACATTTCATAGCCATATCCTTACTGATAATCATATCATCGATACAATCGCCAACAAGCTTAATTACACTACAACTTCCACCAAATACATTCGCAGAACCAGGGCAGATACACACAGTTGTAACACCAGCATCAAGCGCTTCAGTAATGCATTCAGATGTTGGGTTAAAGCTGTCAAGCGCCCTAACTTGTGGAGTTATAGGATCGGATGTTTCATTACCATTGCTTCCCTCAAATCTAATGCTCTCAAGCCACATACCTAAATGTGAGTGACCATCAACAATACCTGGAGTTACAAGGCAACCAGAAGCATCAACAACCTTTGCGCCCTCTGGAGCAACGATGTCTTTGCCAATAGCCTTAATTTTATTATCTTCAATTAGAAGATTACCAACATAATCCTCTCCTGCCATTGTTTTAAGCAGACCGTTTTTAATAAATATCATAATGCCCTCCTCCTACTTCTCGTAGCGGATTTCGCCATCTATGATTGTGTATAGTACAGTTGCGTTAATGTCAGTCATAGGATTGCCCTTATGTATAACAACGTCTGCATCCTTACCAACCTCTAAGCTACCAACTCTATCAGCAACACCGATAACCTCTGCTGGGTTAATAGTAATCGCCTTCCATGCCTCTTCCTCTGGCATTCCAGCCTTAACAGCATATCCAGCATGCATAGCAAGATATTTTTGAGGAATAACTGGAGCATCAACAATAATACATACTTTTACACCAGCCTTAGCTAATACACCAGGAGTTTCAAAGCACTTATTCTTAAGCTCATACTTAGTTTTGCTGCCTAGTGTTGGGCCGCAAAATACACCTTGAACGCCGCTCTTAGCAATATAATCAGCGATTAAATGGCCATCAGTACAGTGTTCGATTGTGAAATTAACATCAAATTCCTTTGCAATTCTAATTGCAGTTTGAATATCGTCAACTTGGTGAGCATGGATTTTTAGAGGAATTTCCTTTTTAATTACAGGAATTAAAGCTTCCATCTTCATATCAAATTTTGGATTCTTGGATGGATCTTCTTCTCCAGCTTTTTTAGCCTCATAATATTCCTTAGCTTTGGATAAAGCATCTCTAAATACAGAAGCAATGCCCATTCTTGTAACACAAGACTTTCCTTTTTGACCATAACAGAACTTTGGATTTTCACCTAAAGCACATTTCATAGCCATCTCGCCATTGATAACCATCTCGTCAACAATGTCGCCGTATAGTTTTAATACAGAGAAAGTACCGCCAATTACATTAGCAGAACCAGGTCCGATAGCAGCAGTTGTAACGCCGCCCATCTTAGCCTCTCTAAAGCCCTCATCAACAGGCTTAATACCATCAATACCTCTCATATGCGGAGTTATTGGGTCAGTTATTTCATTATAGTCCATTCCCTCAAATCTGATAGCGTCCTCGCCAATACCGATGTGTGAGTGACCATCTACAAAACCAGGAGTAACTAAGCAGCCAGCAGCATCAATCACCTTCGCACCAGCTGGTGCTTCTAGGTTTTTGCCTATCTTAGTAATCTTGCCATTTTCTAGCAAAATGCAACCTTGCTCAATGTCGCCTGCGGTAATTGTTTTCACAAAACCATTTTTGATAAATATCATGTTCAAAATGCTCCTTTATTTTTATATTTTGTTTTATTGTACTACAATAACATTATATCTGCAATAGCAATTCAATATATTTACAAATATTTAGGTGTTTTTTATTATTTTTGATTTTATGCTTAAAAAACCCTTTTATTTATTATGAATTTTGCACTGCTACAAATAATTTTTTAGCAACTAATATGACGATTTAAGACAAATGATGTAAGTTTCAATTTATATTACAACATTTTTCGATAAAGTATCTTAATTGTACAAAATTTCGTAACAAAGCCTAAACTTTCCAAAATCATATTGATTTTTATGGTTTGATTATGCTATAATATATATGAAATTGCGAAAAGTTTCACAAGTCATTTAATTTAGCTTGTTAAAGTTCAGAGGGAGGTAGTTGTTTTGAACAGAAAAGAGAATTTCAATATGTTTAAAAACTTTACTCATTTAAGTCAATTTGGATTATCTTTAATTCTTCCAATTGTATTTTTTGTGCTTTCGGCTGAATATCTCAAAGAGAATTATGGCTTTGGAAACTGGATATCTCTTATAGCTATTATTCTGGGCCTTTTAACTTGTATTCCAACAGTTAAAAGGTTTGTTGGTTATATGCTATCTGAGGCTAAAAAAAGTGAGGACAATAGAAAAATATGAAGATTATGCTTGAAGAACTGTTTAAAATTCGATATCTACTTTTAGGTATTGTTATACTGGGATTTGGGCTTTCTTTTTATTTTGAGGGAGATTTGTCAGCCACAATCCTTGGGAACATCGCTGGAATTATTGTTGTTTTTACTGAGTTTATGATGCTTGGTTATAGCACAGAAACTTCTATTGGTGGTTCTGAGAAGAGCGCTGTTGGCAAGATGGTTGGCGGATATTTTTTTCGCATGGCTTTCATTGCTGTAGTCTTCTATGCGGTTGCAAATGCTCCGCACATCAGTTTGGTAGGCTTTGTTTTGCCGCTGTTTTATCCCCGCGTCGCAATTTACCTTAGTCTTCTAAAACGAAAGAAAGGGGGAAGTTAATTGACTGGTCCGCAAATAATTTGGGTCATTCCAATTTTGGGAGGAATTCCGATCACCGAAACTGTCGTTAATGCTTGGCTGGCTATGGCATTTATTATTGGTGTATCAATTTATTTCACTCGTAATTTGAAGATGGTTCCAGACAGAAAGCAAGCTGCTGTGGAAATGGTTGTTTCAACCGTTTATAACATGGTCGGCGATACTATGGGCAAAAAGAACTTAGGGTTTGCGCCTTATATAGGCACTCTTTTCTTCTTTTCTTTAACTTGTAGCATTATGAGTATGCTCGGGTTTAGACCGCCAACAGGTGATATTAATACCACCGCTTGTTGGGCTCTTATTACATTTGGTATGATTCAGTTCTTTGGCATTAAAACTATGGGGTTCACTGGTTGGCTTAAAAAGTTTACTCAACCAATGGCACTTATAACTCCACTAAACATTGTCAGCGAACTTGCGACACCTATTTCGCTATTATTCCGTCACTTCGGTAATATAGCTGCTGGTATCGCTATCACATCACTGCTTTATGAGGGTCTTGCGTCTATATCTTTTATGATTGGTTTGCCTATACCGTTCCTACAACTAGGCTTACCTGCTCTACTATCCATCTACTTTGATGTGTTCACTGCTGGCCTGCAAGCATTTATCTTTAGTATGCTTACTATGGTTTTTGTTTCTGGTGGTATGGAATAGTAATATGTTCCTTTAATCTAAGAGAACTTAGATTTTAAATTTACTACATATGTAGTAATATCAAGTTATTAAAATTTTATGGAGGATTTTTTTATGGAAAAGGCAATTGTTTTAGCAGCATCAGCTATTGGTGCAGGTTTAGCGATGATAGCAGGTATTGGACCTGGTATTGGTCAAGGTTACGCAGCAGGTAAGGCTACTGAGGCTGTTGGTAGACAACCTGAGGCTCAATCTGATATTACAAGAACTATGCTTCTTGGTTGTGCTGTTGCAGAGTCAACTGGTATCTATGGTCTCGTTGTTGCTCTTATCCTACTGTTTGTTAATCCATTTGTTGGACAGCTTTAAAATTTATAGGCAAATTCCCGAAAGGAGGTAACTATGCAGGCAGGAGATTTTATGCCATTCGTTTCTGTCGATTGGACATTAGTTTTTATGCTTCTTAATACCCTTATACTTTTCTTAGCGCTTAAAAAGTTCTTATTCGTACCTGTTAAAAAGGTGCTTGATGATAGAGCTAGTGCGGTTGAAAATGAGCTAAAAGCTGCTGAGGTTTCTAACAACGAAGCCCTTGAGCTTAAAAAGCAATATGAGGAAAGCCTACAAGGGGCTAAAGTTGAAGCATCTGATATTGTTGCGGCAGCAAAGAAAAGAGCAAATGAGCAGGCTGAAGAGATTATAAATGAGGCTAAATCAGCTTCACAAGAGCTTTCAAAGCGTGCGGCTAAAGAAATTGAGCTTGAGAAGGTTAAGGCAATGAATGAGGTTAAGAGCGAGATAGGCTTAATTGCTGTTGAGCTTGCTTCAAAGGTTGTTGAAAAAGATATCACAGAAAGTGATCATCAAAACTTAATTGACTCATTTATAAAGGATATAGGTGAATAGTTATGGCTAGTGTTGTTGCTGTCACTTATGCGAGGGCTATTTTTGAAGTTGCGAAGGAGAGCTCTCAAGAGGTTCAAACTCTTGAACAATTAAAATTTGTTGAAGCTTGTTTTTCAGAAAACAAAGATTTACTAAGAATTTTATGCACCCCTTCCATTCCTAAAAAAGAGCGCCTTACTATTGTTCAAAATATTTTTGAAAATGCTTTAACTAGCGATAACTTAAGCTTTATTATGCTGCTTATTGAAAAAGATAGAATTAAAGCTTTTTCTAGCATTATTAAAGAATATGTTAAGCAGTATTATAAGGATAATAATATTTGTGAGGCTGTTGTAACTACTGCTATCCCATTAAATGAGGATAATAAAGAAAAGCTTGCAAAGCGTTTATCAGAAGTTACAGGAAAGAAAGTTCTTATTACCACTAAAATTGATTCTACTTGTCTTGCTGGTGTCATTGTTGATATTGATGGCGAGAGAATGGATGGTTCTGTTAGAGGTAAGATTGATACAATCGCTAAGAGCTTTTTAAATCATTCAGCATAAATTACTATGAAAGTTGGTGAGAACCCATGCAGCTACGCCCTGAAGAAATAACCGAAATTATAAAGGCGCAGATTAAGAATTATAAATCTAAAATTGAGCTTTCTGATGTTGGTACAGTTGTCGAGGTTGGTGATGGTATCGCTCGTATACATGGTCTTGACAAGTGTATGGCGAGTGAGCTTCTTGAGTTTGATAGCGGAGTTTACGCTATGGCTCAAAACCTTGATGCTGACATTGTTGGTGCTGTTCTACTTGGTGAGGACGACAACATCAAGGAAGGCTCAAATGTTAAGCGTACAGGAAGAATTATGTCTGTTCCTGTAGGCGAGGCAATGCTTGGTAGAGTTGTTAACGCTCTTGGTCAGCCTATTGATGGCAAAGGGCCTATCGAAACTACTGAAATTCGTCCTATCGAGTGTGAGGCTCCTGGTATCATCGAGAGAAAGTCTGTTCATCAGCCAGTTCAAACTGGTATTAAGGCTATCGACTCTATGATTCCTGTTGGTAGAGGACAAAGAGAGCTTATAATCGGAGATAGACAAACTGGTAAAACAACAATCGCAACTGATACTATCATTAACCAACGTGGAAAAGATATGATTTGTATCTATGTTGCTATTGGACAAAAGCGTTCAACTGTTGCTAGAGTTGTTGAAACTCTAACTCAAAACAACGCTATGGACTATACTGTTGTTGTTGCAGCAACTGCTTCTGAGCTTGCTCCTCTTCAATACATCGCTCCATACTCTGGTTGTTCTATCGCAGAATACTTTATGTATCAAGGAAAAGACGTTCTAATCATTTATGATGATCTTTCTAAGCATGCTGTTGCTTATAGAGCTCTTTCTCTACTACTTAAAAGACCACCAGGCCGTGAAGCATATCCTGGTGATGTATTCTATCTACACTCCCGTCTGCTAGAGCGTGCAGCTAAGCTTGATGATGCTTATGGCGGCGGTTCAATTACAGCACTTCCTATAATTGAAACACAAGAAGGTGACGTTTCTGCTTATATCCCAACAAACGTTATCTCTATCACTGATGGACAAATCTTCCTAGAGTCTGAGCTATTCCACTCTGGCGTTCGTCCAGCAGTTAACCCTGGTATTTCTGTATCTCGTGTTGGTGGTAATGCGCAGATTAAGGCTATCAAAAAGGTTTCTGGTTCTCTAAAGCTTCAATACTCTCAATATCGTGAGCTTCAA
Source organism: uncultured Oscillospiraceae bacterium (assembly GCA_964369265.1). Lineage (GTDB taxonomy): Bacteria > Bacillota > Clostridia > Oscillospirales > Ruminococcaceae > DAMCAP01. The sequence goes on along the minus strand of CAYJEV010000014.1, from coordinate 14,865 downwards.
GCGTTCAGCCAGTTCGGTTCTGACCTTGATGCCGATACTAAGATGCGTCTAGCGCTTGGTGAGAGAATTGTTGAGGTTCTAAAGCAACCAAACAACAAGCCAGTTGACGTTGAAAAGCAGGTTGTTATCATTTATGCTGTTACAAACGGCTATTTAAATGACATTCCTGTTGAAAGAGTTACTGACTTTGAATCTGGACTATATGACTTTATCTCTGCAAGCTATCCAGAAATTTTCTCTAGCATTACTGAAACTGGTAAGCTAGAAGATGAGATTGCTGAGAAGATTGTTGTTGCAATCACTGAATTTAAAAAGAGCTTTTAGCAGTTAGGAGGGATTTTTATGGCTGGAGCTAATATGAAAGATGTAAGGCTTAGAATAAAAAGCGTTGAAAGCACTAGACAGATAACTAAGGCGATGGAGCTTGTTGCTTCTAGTAAACTAAGACGTGCAAGAGCTAATCTTGAAAAAGCTAGACCTTATTTTGATCAAGTTTACACAACCATGTCAAGTATTATTGAAGCAAATAAAGACTTCTCCTCTCCTTTCTTAAATAATCGCAAAAGCACAAAAAAAATCTGCTATATCATCATTGCCGGTGATAGAGGTCTTGCTGGTGGATACAATGCGAATGTATTAAAATTTGCTCTGCAATCTATTGGCGATAAAAACAGTGTGGTTGTTCCTATTGGTAAAAAAGCAACTGAGTTCTTTAAGAAAAGAAACTTCGATACTTTACTACCAGAGGAAACTGTTGTTGAAGAATTTGGGCTTTCTGATTGTTTTGAGTTATCAAAAACAGTTTGTGAGGGCTTTAGAAAAGGAAAGTTTGATGAAATAAGACTAATTTATACTAGCTTTGTTTCTATGCTTTCCCAGCAACCTAATGAGAGAAAGCTTTTGCCGCTAACTCTTGATAGAGAAAAGCCAGCAGGCGTTTCAACTTTAACCATTTATGATCCTAATGCTGAAGATGTGTTTAATATTATCACTCCTCAGTTCATTGCTGGAGAAATATATGGTGCATTATGCGAATCATTTGCTTCTGAGCAAGGCGCTAGACGTTCTGCGATGGAAAATGCAACTGATAATGCAGATGAAATGCTAACTAGCTTAGGTCTTCTTTACAATCGTGCTAGACAATCAGCTATCACTCAAGAAATTACTGAGATTGTTGCAGGTGCTAATGCGCAAAACTAAAAGTTTAGGCTAAGTTAAACTTAACTTCCCTTTTTAGGGAATATATAATATGAATAGTTTAGGAGAGATGCAGATGAACAACCAGGTTAAGGGTTCTATTTTAACCGTTATTGGACCAGTTCTTGATATTAAATTTGAAGCTGGCAACCTCCCTAAGCTCCTTAATGCAATTGAAATCCATAGAGAAGATGGTAAGAAAGTTGTTTTAGAAGTTGCACAACACATCGGCGACGATGTTGTGCGTTGTATTGCAATGAGTTCTACTGATGGTCTTGTTAGAGGTATGGATGCTATTGATACAGGCGCACCAATTTCTGTGCCTGTTGGTAAGGAGACTTTAGGTCGTATTTTTAATCTACTAGGCGATGCACTAGACAATAAACCAGCTCCTGAAAATGTTGAAAAGTGGAGCATTCACCGTGAAGCTCCTTCTTTCGAAGAGCAAGAAGGCACAACTGAGATGCTAGAAACAGGCATCAAGGTTATCGACCTTATCGCACCTTATGCTAAGGGCGGTAAGATTGGTCTGTTTGGTGGTGCTGGTGTTGGTAAGACAGTTGTTATTCTTGAGCTTATCAACAATATCGCAACTCAACATGGTGGTATTTCAGTATTCTCTGGTGTTGGTGAACGTACTCGTGAGGGTAACGACCTTTACCATGAGATGATTGAATCAGGAGTTATTGATAAAATCGCCCTTGTTTATGGGCAAATGAATGAGCCACCAGGAGCAAGAATGAGAGTTGCTCTTTCTGGACTTACAATGGCTGAGTATTTCAGAGATGCTATGGGACAAGACGTTCTATACTTCGTTGATAATATCTTCCGTTTCACACAAGCTGGTTCTGAGGTTTCAGCTCTACTAGGACGTATGCCTTCTGCGGTTGGTTATCAGCCAACTCTTGCAACAGAGATGGGTGCGCTTCAAGAGAGAATTACCTCAACTAAAAAAGGCTCTATTACTTCTGTACAAGCTGTTTATGTGCCTGCGGATGACCTTACTGACCCAGCTCCTGCAACTACTTTCGCCCATCTTGATGCAAAAACAGTTCTTTCTCGTGGTATCGCTTCTCTTGGTATTTATCCAGCAGTTGATCCACTAGATTCCTCCTCCACAATCCTTCGTCCTGAAATCGTTGGTGAGGAGCATTATGAAGTTGCTAGACGTGTTCAAGCAATGCTTCAAAGATATAAAGAGCTTCAAGACATCATTGCTATTCTTGGTATGGATGAGCTTTCTGATGAGGACAAGGTTACTGTTTCAAGAGCAAGAAGAATTCAGCGTTTCCTATCTCAGCCATTTACTGTTGCTGAACAGTTCACTGGTTTTGATGGTAAATACGTTCCTGTTGCTGAAACTGTTAGAGGATTTAAGGAAATCCTTGATGGTCTGCATGATGATCTTCCAGAATCAGCATTCTTATTCGTTGGTTCAATTGATGAAGTAGTAGAAAAAGCCCGAAAGGGGGTATAACTGTTGGCTAATTTTTTTCCGCTAACTATTGTTACACCCAGAGATCTTTCCTTCAAAGGAGAGGTATCTAAGCTTATTGTTCGTACAACTCAAGGCGATGTTGGTATTCTAAAAGGACACACTAACTATCTAGCTGCCATTTCTATTGGCAGGCTTGTTGTTGATACTGCTGAGGGAAGAAAGTTTGGAGCTGTTAATGGTGGATTTGTTTCTATGATTAATGGCGAATGCGTTGTTTCAGCTATCTCTTTTGAGTGGGCGGACAAAATTGACCTTGAACGTGCTATAAAAGCTAAGGAAGCAGCTGAAAAGATGCTTGCTGGTCAAAATGGCAATGATATTACTATGGCGAAAACTCGCCTACTAAGATCAATGAATCGTATTGAGGTTCATAAACTATCAAGTAAAAACTAATATTAAGAGCTGTAGCGATTTTTAGTCGCTACAGCTCTTTGTTAATTTGCTATAAATCTGTATTTAAGCTTATTTGCTATAATTGTGGTGTTTGAAGAAAGATAGTTAAACGGCTTATTTAAATCAAAGTCGGCATCGCTTGACCAAATGATATTTCCATTGTTAAATTCTAAATAACATTCAAATATGTCGCAAAAAAGGTCTTCTGGCAATGAATGCACCAAAGTGACAAGCCCCTCAAAGCAGAGCTCCAAGATTTTTCTATCTTCTCCCCTAACCTTGCCTCCCATTTGGCTTTGGAATTTTATGAAAAATACATTTTTACTTCGCTCAATTCCCATATAATTCTCTTCATTAACATAAGAGCCACTAACATGGCTAAAACTAATAATGCAAGAATCATGAAAATTAAAGTAATCATATTTTAGTTTTTCAATATCCTCTTTTGTATTTATCTCTATCCAATTCATATCCTCTCACCACCCTTTCACCACACTACAAACCATTTAGAATAATGTCATTTGATTTGTATTAGCCATATTTCCAAACACACCTAAGTCCTTTAGAGCTGCCATCACAGTTGCTGATACCTTAGCCTCAGCAGCTATCTCCTCAATTGAAAGATAATCACCTTTTTGAGCAGCTTCGTATAGAGAAAGAGCAGCTGCCTCTCCAACACCCTTCAATGAGCTGAATGGTAGTCTAATACCACCATCTTCAATTATATACTTATTAGCATGGGATTTATTAAAGTCAATTTGCAAAAACTTATATCCCCTTGCAAGCATTTCATAAACTACAGCAAGTGTTTCGGCAGTGCCCTCATCTTTTGCTGTTCTCTCCTTTTTATCGAGCGAGTTGATATAGTTTATTCTTTGCTTAACCACTTCTTTGCCAAGAATTGCAGCTTCTGCATCAAAGTCACCCTGCTTAACTGTAAAATGGGCAGCGTAGAATGCTAATGGGTGATGTATTTTATACCAGCCAAGTCGCACAGCAGCTATAACATAGGCAGCAGCATGGGCTTTTGGGAACATATATTTGATTTTGCAGCAACTATCAATATACCAATCAGGCACACCCTTTTCTTTCATAAGCTCAATCATTTCAGGAGTTAAGTCCTTTGCCGCCTTACCTTTACGAGTTATCTCTGTTATTTTAAATGCAAGACCAGGCTCAATTCCCTTATAAATTAAATACACCATTATGCTGTCACGAGTTCCTATAACTTCAGATATTGTGCAAGTACCATTTCTAATAAGCTCCTGCGCATTCCCAAGCCATACATCTGTTCCATGAGAAAGCCCTGAAATTTGAAGCAAGTCTGAAAAACGCTTTGGTTGCGCTTCTTTTAGCATTTGTCGAACAAAGTTAGTTCCCATTTCAGGCAGGGCAAGGCTACCAGTGTTGCACATTATTTCTTCTTCAGACACACCAAGAGCTTTCGGGGAAGTGAACAGCGAAATAACCTCTGGCGCACAAGATGGAACATCTGAAATCATAACGCCAGTGTATTCCTCAAGCCTTTTATATAGAGTTGGAACATCGTGCCCTAATATATCGAGCTTTAATATTGTATCATGCAGAGCATGGAAGTCTAGGTGTGTTGTCATCATGCCAGACTCTTTTTTATTTGCTGGATATTGAACAGGTGTAAAATCGTATACATCATATCCACCAGGAATAACTACCATTCCTCCAGGATGCTGACCAGTTGTACGCTTTACATCAATACATCCCTTTGATAAACGGTTAATTTCAGCATTATAAACGCTAATTCTATTCTCTTCAAGATGCTTTTTTACCATTCCAAAGGCAGTTTTTTCTGCTATCTTGCCTATAGTTCCAGCCTTAAATACTTGCGTTTCACCAAAAAGCTCCTCAGTATATTTATGGGCAATTCCTTGCACATCTCCTGAAAAGTTAAGGTCAATATCAGGCTGTTTGTCGCCATTAAAGCCAAGGAAAGTTTCAAATGGTATGTCCTGACCATCACCAATAAGCTTTTTATCACAAATAGGACAGTCTTTATCTGGAAGATCAAATCCAGAGCCATACTCTCCTCCTCCAACAAACTCGCTATATTTGCATTCGCATCTATAATGAGGAGGCAAAGGGTTTACCTCGGATATACCAGACATCGTTGCTGCAAAAGATGAGCCAACAGAGCCTCTAGAGCCAACTAAATAGCCCTCGCTCTCGGATTTCGCAACCAGCTTTTGTGCCGTTATATACATAACTGAGAAGCCATGCTTGATAATAGAACCAAGCTCTTTTTCAAGCCTCTTCTCAACAACCTCAGGCACAGGATCTCCATACATTGATCTGGCTCTTTCCCAACAAATCCTTGTTAGTTCATCATCAGAGCCTTCAATTGATGGAGGGTATGTTCCTTTTGGGATAGGTCGCACCTCTTCAATCATATCAGCGATTAAGTTTGGATTAGTGATGACAATTTCTTTTGCTTTTTCCTCACCAAGATAAGAAAAGCTATCAAGCATTTCATTCGTGCTTCTAAAATACATCTTATCTTCACGCTCGTCGCTCATGCCATTCTTTTTCTTATCGCTCATAAGAATAGTCCTGTAAACACTATCATCAGCCTCAAGATGATGGACATCTCCAGTTGCAACAACAGGCTTTCCAAGCCTCTCTCCAAGCCTTATTATTGTACCGTTAAAATCTCGAAGCTCTTCTATACTCTTTGCTGTTCCAGCATTAATAAGCGAAAGATTATTGTCTTCTGGTTGCACTTCAAGATAATCATAAAACTCTGCTATTTTAACAAGGTCATCCCAGCTCTTGCCCTCTGTTACCGCCTTATAAAGCTCGCCATTAGAACATGCAGATCCAACAAGCAAGCCCTCTCGATGGGAGATAATCTCTGACTTTAAGATACGAGGTGTTATATAGAAATTATCAACATGCGCATACGAAACCAGCTTATATAGATTTTTAAGCCCTGCTTTATTTTTTACTAGCAATGTCATATGTACTGTTCTTTGCTTTTTAAAATCAGTATTGCCCATTCTGCTGTTGATATCAGTAAAATAATTAAGCGGCTTACCAGAGGATAGGTCTTTAAGCATGATTTCAAAAATTTGAGCAAGAGCTCTCGCATCGTCAACAGCTCTATGCGCATTAAAGCTTGGTAGCTTTAGATACTTTGCTATTGCGCCTAAGTTATGTTTACCTATTGTGTTATAAAGTCCTCTAGAGATTGCAAGTGTGTCAATCTCGCCAAACTTAACAGATATGTTATGTCTTTTTGCAATTGCCCTTAAAAACGACATATCAAATGCAGCATTATGCGCAACTAATACTTTAGCATCGCCACAAAATTCTAAAAACTTCTCTAATGCCTCTTTTTCAAGAGGAGCATCCTTTACCATCTCATCAGTTATGCCTGTAATCTCAACAACCTGAGCTGGTATTGTCATTTCAGGATTTACAAAAGTCCCAAATTCATCAGCAGGAACACCATCTTTAAAACGAACTGCGCCAATTTCAGTTATTCTATCATTGATTGGAGAAAAACCTGTTGTTTCAAAGTCAAATACAATAACTTCGCTATCAGCAGTAATTTCATCACAATTAAGAACTGCTCCACTTGTAGCATCGTTTACTACATAGCCCTCGACACCATAAATGACCTTAAACTCTCCGCCTTTCTTCTGAATGCCCTCAACAGCATTCATTGCAGCTGGATAGCTTTGAACATTCGCATGATCAGTTACTGCTATTGCCTTATGACCAAATCTATATGCAGTTGAGATTAAATCTTCAACACTACACACAGCATCATTAGTTGACATTTTTGTATGTGCATGAAGCTCAACTCTCTTTTCATCGCTTGTATCCTCGCGTTTTTTAATGGTAAGTTTAGAAATGTCAAATGCTTTTATAACGACAGTCCTATCAAATCTATCTTCCTCTATCTCGCCTTGTACAATTATAGCATTACCAGTTTTTAATGCATCAACTGGACCGCATTTTTCATTTGGCAGCAACATCTTTAATGTTATTGAGGAAGATTTATCTGTTATATCTATGCTATAAATTTTCTTGCTTTTATCTTTTGTTTCTCTAACATTGATATCAAATATCTCGCCATAAACAATTACTTTACCGTCTTCAATATGCGTATCAACAATCTTAACTGGAGCTTTTTTAATTGGCTTGCCTATTACAAGCTCGCATTCATCTTCAAATGGATATAAAGAAGTATCAAAATTAAAGCCTTCCTTTCGCTTAGGTGCTGGAGCCGATACCTCTACAACAGGCATAATCTTCTCCATCTCCTCATGTATCTGCTTTGAAATAGCTTCAATCTCTTGTTCAGTGCCTTGTTTAATGCCAATGGTAGGCAGAAAATCCATGTCTTTTTTTATGTAATCAGCGAGCTTTCTTTCGCAGTCGCAACCGCAAAGGATATCTTTTCCGCCTTTTTTTAATAATATATCTATATTATCGCCTTGAATAATGATGTCTGCATCATCGCAAAACCCCATAACTGGTACGTTTTCTTTTGACATCATCATAAATAAATCCAAAACATATTCTCTACAAAGAATTTCCCTGCTATATTTGGGATTTATAATAACTTTCTCCACTTTTAGGGAGCTTTTTATCTCATTTTCAAATCTTCCTATCTGCTTTCTTGGCAAAAATCCATTCATTGATACATCCATATCAATATTCCTTTTGCCTTTGTCAATGCTTAGGCTTATAACATCCTCAAAACACTCGACACTTTCGTCTGGTATTTTCCCATTAAAAAGCTCAGAAAATTTTATTACAGTTCTAGCCAATGCTATGCTCCCTTCTTTTGTTATATCTCTTCTATGAGCTTCATTAATGCGTCAAGAAGCTCATTTTCTGGCACAGTCTTAACAACCTCGCCCTTTCTAAACAGCACTCCTACACCCTTGCCACCAGCAACACCACAATCCGCCTCTTTTGCCTCTCCTGGTCCGTTTACAACACAGCCCATCACAGCAATTTTTATGTCTTTGTCAATATGTTCGATAGCTTTCTCAACCTTATTCGCAAGACCGATTAAATCAATTTCTGTTCTTCCGCAGGTTGGGCAGGAAATAACAACAGCCCCTCTTCCTCTGCCACTAGCTTTTAGTATATCCTTAGCAGCAGCTATCTCCTCAACAGGGTTAGCAGTTAACGATACTCTTATTGTATCTCCTATACCGTCAGCTAGAAGCGAGCCTATTCCGATTGAGGACTTTATAAGGCCCATTCGTGCTGTGCCGGCTTCGGTAACCCCTAAATGCAAAGGATACTCAAACTTTTCAAATGCAAGCCTGTAGCTCTCTAGCATTAGAGATACATCTGAACATTTTAATGATAATACAATATCATTAAAGTCATATTTCTCTAGCAGTTTAATATGATAATCGGCACTCTCTACCATGGCAGCAGCCGTTACTTTGCCATGCTTTGCTAATATGTTCTTTTCAACAGAGCCACTATTAACTCCAATTCGTATTGGTACGTTCCCTTTTTGGCACGCTTCTATAACCGCCTTAACTCTGCTATCATCGCCAATATTTCCAGGGTTAATTCTAACCTTATCAATGCCAGCAGACACAGCTTCAATTGCAAGCTTATAGTCAAAATGAATATCAGCTACCAAAGGGGTGTTCACTCTATTTTTAAGTGCAGAAATTAGAGGTATAGTTTCTAAGTTTGGAACAGCCAGCCTTATAATTTCGCAACCAGCCTCCTGAAGCTCTAAAGCCTGATTTACAGCACCCTCAACGTTGTTAATGCCAATATTAAGCATTGATTGTATAGTTACAGAGGCATCTCCTCCAATAAATAAATTACCAACCTTGACTTTCTTTTTCATAATGAAGCCCCTTTCTGCCACTAACTTGTAGCTAAATTATACTATTACCCCACCTTATAAAATATATGGCAATCCTCTGTTGATACTATCTATCAACATAAAAAACACAAAAATCTCCAAAACACAAACAAGCACCATTGGAACAATCCTATAAAAGGCTTGCTTAGCTTTCTTCTCGCCTAAACGAGATATAGTTTCTTCGGGTATTTCTCCTAATAATCCTATTGTAAAGCAAATTTTTCTGAAAAATATTATTCGAAATAGGAAGTTATCAGCTTCGATTTCACCCAAAAAAATCTGCAATGCACGATTAGCTGAAATATAAACAAAAATAATATATGTGACTACCAAAAACCAAAGCACTAGCATATTAGTTATCTTAAGTCCATACATTAAAATTCCCAGAAATGCAATTGGTTCAAAAAAAGCTAGTGCATATCTAGGTGTATAGTATTTATTGTCCGCCAGTCCTGTTTTTTTATCTAAAAATGTAAATACAGAGTTAAAGAAGATGAGTAAAATTATAGGGAATATTACCTTCATAAATAAATTAGAGCTAAGTATACTCCCTATGAATTCATTAGCTACAAATATATTTCCCAATAGTTAATGCTCCTTACATTAGTTAATACTACACAAGACTATGTATCACAGAAGCTAGCTCAAACGCCGAATTTACATAAACATTATCCTTAACCTCTTCTGGTCTGTAGCTGTAAGCACAACCAACGAAAGGAATGTTATTAAACTCAGCAGCTTCTTTATCATAAATTCTATCGCCTATCATAACGGCTTTGTTTGGTTTTACTCGATCTAGCAACAGCTTTAATGTATCTTTTTTTGTTAGATTTGGAAGCAGTTCTTGCTTATAATCAATTTGTTCTTGAAGCTTTAGTGCATCAAGAGCCATGTTTATATATTCAAGCTTTGCATTAGAGCAAACTGCTATTCCCCATCCAGCAGCTCTTAATATGCTTATGGACTCTCTAACACCCTCAAAACAATCAGCCTCTAGAGAAATAAAGTGATGCTCAAACTCCATTTGAATTTCTAAAAACCTTTTAACGCCCTCATCATCTAAATCAGGCATTAGTTCTCTTGTGTAGTCCTCTCCCCTTTTCCCAAGACAGGATATAAACATATCTTCTGTAAAATCAGAAGGATTATAACCCATCGCTTCAACTGCCTTATATCCAGCTTTCACTGAATATAGATGCGTTTGATTTAAAGTTCCATCTAAATCAAATACCGCCAATTTATCTACATACATATAATTAACCACCTTTAACATATTTTAATTTCAAACTTAAACACTACCCTGATTTTTCACTATTATCTTATTTGCTTATAAAAAGTATGCCATTAAAGAAAGAATAGCACCCATTAATATTAAAAAAGCTGTTATATTTCTGTCAGTTTTGTCCTTCTTTATCATTACCTGCTCTTCAATTGGATTATATAGCACTTGAACCTCTTCATCCTCAGCAAACACTTTGGTTTTGTATGAGTACTTATAAGTTACTATTCTTGTTCTTAATCCTTCTGTAAACCTAAATACTGGATAATATACTGTATTACCATTTTTAAGCTTTTTTTCTTTGTATGTATGAAGATAAGCATCAAACGGCTTTGACTTATTGATAAACTTTACATTCATGATTAAAAATCCAAAACCTGTCGCAAAAAATGATAATGCTCCAAACATACACAACGTATTTACAAATCCCATATTTTACTCCCTTTTAATTTAAAGATATTTCGCCTTTTAATATATAATACATATCAAAAGGCACTATATTATTCTATCATATTTTCTTATAAGTTTCAATCAAATTTAAAAAATAGCTATAATTACAAAACAGATGTTTTTAAAGAAAAGTTTTTGTTTATATTCACGTTTTTGCATTTTGATATTGACAATTTAAAGCTTTTATGTTTTAATGTGATAAAGTAAATCAAACCAATTAAGTAATTTAAACCAAATTACTCATTATAAGAAAAGAGGACTTAGAGATGAAAAACACAAAAATTAAGGCTATATTAGCCGCGCTGCTAGCTGCTATGACTGTGGCTGCATGTTCAAATGTGGATGCTGCAACTTCAAGCAACCAACCTTCAAGCTCCGCAGAAGCAACTGAAACAAGAGATGATTTAGTTATCGCAATTCAAAGCGAAGCACCAACGCTTCATCCATATGACCATAAATCTGTAAGTTCCACTTATATGAACGAGATGACTTTTAATACATTATTTATACCTGATATGACAACTCTTGAGCCAACTCCTAGCCTTGTTTCTAGCTTTGAGAACCTATCAGATACTGAGTGGCAGTTCACAATTCACGATGGCGTTATGTTCCACGACGGCACAGAGCTAACAACTGAGGATGTAATCGCTTCTTACGAATACGCTAAAACTTTCCCAACTGCAACTGACTACACTTCCTTCTGGCAAAGCATTGAAGCAGTTGATGATACGACTTTCAAGATAAACACAGGCACTCCATACGCTTCAACTCTATTTGATATGTGCCAAATTGAAGTTTTACCAAGCGAGCTAATCGCTGCTGGACATGATTTCAACGAAAATCCAATCGGCAGTGGTCCATACATATTTGTTTCAAACACATTATCTGAGAGTGTTGTGTTTAAGGCTAACCCTAACTACTTCGACACAGAAAATGCAGCTAAAATCGAAAATGTTACTTGGAAAATCATCCCTGAAGGAAGCAGCAGAACAATTTCTCTTGAAACTGGCGAGGTTGATTTTGTTGTTGAAGTTGAGTCAAACGACTTAAACAGACTTGAAGAAGATGAGGATGTATCTGTTATCAGAACTAACAGCACAAGACACGTTGCGTTAACTATGGATACTTCCGCTGCTCCTTTTGATAATGTTGACTTCAGAAAGGCGATTTCTGCTGCTGTTGATAGAGAAGCTGTTGTTACTGTTTCTTTAAATGGCGAAGGTACTGCTTCTAATTCACATGCAAATGTAAACCTACCAGGCTCTAACGAGATTGACAGCGTTAACTTTGATGTTGAAGCTGCTAAAGAATACCTAGCTGCTTCTGGCTTTGATACTTCTGGTGAACCTTTAGAAATTCTTGTAAATAACGATACTGACAGACGTGCTGCAGAGGTTATTCAAGCTAACCTTGCTGAAATCGGAGTTAACTCTAGCATTGTAACAGTTGACTACGCTACATTCCTTAGTGAAATTCTTGCAACAGAAAAAGACTACGACATGGCTATCGTTGGATACACTTCAAGCTACATGTCAAACCTTCTAAAAGGCTTCTTCACTAGCGAAACAAATGTTGCTGCTATGCATGATCCTAAAATGAATGCTTTAGTTGCCCATTCTGACACTCTTGTAAATCCAGAAGAGAGAATTGCAGCTCAATCTGAAATCATCACTATGTACAATGGTATGGCTCTAAATGTTCCTCTATACGATACAACTATGTCAAGAGCTTTTGACTCTGATTTAGAGGGCGTTGAGCTTAGCCCAGCTGGCAGAGTTATCATCAACAAAATTTCTTGGAGAGAGTAATATCCTATTTTCATATATTAACCCTATGCAAAAAAGACTAGTTAATTCTGGTCTTTTTTGTGTTTATAAATAGTAGTTTTAATGCAGCAATCAAAACGAATTATATTTACCTTAAATTGTTTAACTCTGCGTTTTATAAAGCCATTTATCTTACTAACTTCCTATGATGCAGTTTTATGCTATTTTTGAACAAAAAATAACATAAATAGAGTTTTGATTATTTTTTGTGCATTTTATACATTTTATTCCACATTGCATTTGTGCGATTGTAAAAAAAGCTACTTAACAACATAACATTAACACACAGCTTGTATACTACAAGTATTTCGTAAGGTATACTTGTTGTGTTTCGTGAAAATCGTAATTTTGCTATTGACACTACGATAATTTTATGGTTTAATTGGGTACATTACAAAGCGTCGGAACTTTGTAAATACTTAAAAAGAGAAAGAGGAAATTGTTATGAAAAACTACAACACATCTAAAAAAACGAAGGCAGTTTTAGCCGCTTTATTAGCAGCATTAACTGTAGCAGCTTGTTCAAACGTTGACGCTGCAACATCTACCACAAATAGTGAAGGTGGTAGCTCATCAGAGGCTACTGAGGCGAGAAATGACTTAGTAATCGCCCTACAAAGTGAAGCCCCAACTCTTCATCCATATGATCATAAATCTGTAAGCTCATCTTACATGAACGATATGACATTTAACTCTCTCTTTATTTCCGACGTCATTACACTGGATCCTGTGCCAAGTTTGGTAAAAGAATATGAAGCTTTATCTGATACTGAGTGGTCTTTCACTCTTCATCAAGGAGTTAAGTTCCATGATGGCACTGATCTAACTACAGAAGACGTACTAGCAACTATGGAATACGCAAGAGAATATCCAACAACAACAGACTACACTTCCTTCTGGGAAACTGTTGAGGCTGTTGATGATTATACTTTCACAATCGACACTGGCATTCCTTATGCTCCAACACTACACGACCTAACAGAGATACATGTATTACCAAGCGAACTAATCGCTGCTGACCACGACTTCAACGCAAACCCAGTTGGAAGCGGTCCATACATCTTTGTTTCTAATACACTATCTGAGAGCGTTGTTTTCCAAGCTAATCCAGACTACTTCGATACTGCAAATGCTCCTTCTATCGAAAATGTAACATGGAAGATAATCCCTGAGGGAAGCAGCAGAACTATCGCTCTTGAAACAGGCGAAGTTGACTTCATCGTTGATGTTGAGTCCAACGACTTAGCAAGACTTGATGCAGACGAAGATGTTACTGTTGTTAGAACTGATGGTACTCGTCATGTTGCTTTAATAATGAATACAGAGGTTGCTCCTTTTAATAATGAAGACTTCCGCAAGGCTGTTTCTGCTGCTGTTGATAGAGATTCTGTTGTAACAGTATCGCTAAATGGTGAAGGTACTGCTTCAACTGCTCACGCAACTTCAAGCTTTGCTGGACATACTACCGAAAATGGTGTTACATCTGATATGGAAGCTGCAAAGCAATATCTAGCTGATTCTGGCGTTGACACAACTGGTATGACTTTTGAAATATTAGTTAACAATGATGCTGATAGACGAGCTGCTGAGGTTATACAAGCTAACCTTGCTGAGCTTGGCATCACTTTAGAAATAGTTACTACTGACTACGCAACTTACCTAAGCATGATCATGGGCGAGGGAGATTTTGAGCTAACTGTAGTTGGTTACACTTCTGCTCACATGTCATACTTCCTAAAAGGCTTCTACCATAGCGATTCTATAGGCTCTGCAAATATCGGTAGACTAAACAGTCCTGAGATAGATGCTTTAATTGAGGCTGCTGATGCTACTGTTGATCCTGAGGTTATAAAATCTACTCATGAAGAAGTTATCTCTAAGCTAAACGAAATGGCATTAAATGCTCCTTTATACGATACTATCATGTCAAGAGCTTTCAATTCAGATCTTGAAGGCGTTGTACTAAGCCCTGGCGGCAAGGTTTACTTCAATGAAGTATCTTGGAAAAACTAATAACTAATTATTGATAACCCTATCAAAAAAACTCCGTCGAAAAGACTGGAGTTTTTTTGATTTACTATTTATATTTCACGTTTAGCATGAAATAGTGAAAAGTTAATGTATCACTTCGTGATGGATTGAAAATTGCATGCTATATCAAAGCTTCAAGCCGACTGCAAGTCATTTAAAATGTCGCAAAGCGACTCCATAACTCTTCACTATTCACTTTTACCTTTTCACTTAAATAATTGGAACGAGTGGAGATTATTTATATTTCACACATAGCGTGAAATAGTGAAAAATGAAGAATGAAAAGTGAAAAGTTAATGTATCACTT
>CAYJEV010000013.1:23066-31023 GCA_964369265.1 uncultured Oscillospiraceae bacterium | reverse complement strand
TGCCCACATGACCAATTTATATTAGATTTCTTCTAAATCTAATATAAATAATCTCAAGAATTGATTTTTTTATAATCACCCTTTTTATTAAAAAAGAGTGATTAAGCAAGTAAAATAATGCTTATATAGTCATTATAGCATATTTTTTTGTAAAATCAAATGAATATATATCTTTTTTAAATAAATGTTATATTTGTTTTATAGGATTCAACTTCAAGTGTTTTATACACTTCATTTTTAGCAATTTTTTTAAAATAAGAAGAGGTGTAGCGAATTTCGCTTCGCTACACCTCTTCTTTATTTATACTACTATTTTGTTTTTACTTTATGATTTTTATAAATCCCTATACCTAAAACTGCTATTAAAATAGCAAAAATAGGATTTAAGTAAGTGTTTACAGCCCAAATTCCATAGCCAGCTGCACCATACACCTCAACTCCAAGCGTCGAAGCGAAGAAAGCACCAGCAGCACTCCAAGGAACTAATGGCAACATCATTGTACCAGAGTCTTCCATAGTTCTTGATAAAGCAGCTAGGTCTATATCCTGTTTCTGATATGCTTTTTTATACATTTCGCCTGTTATGATAAAAGCAGCATAGCTTGAGCCAGAACACGCAGCAATAAAGAAATTAGTAAATAATGTTGCTGATATTAGTTTTGCTGGAGTTTCTGTTCTTGATATTAAAGGCGCTGTTATTGTTTCAATAAACTTAGCCTTAGCAACAATTGCAGCGAAAGCATATCCGCAATAAACAATTATTACTATGCCTACCATTGAAGTCATTCCACCTCTGTTTAAAAGAGTTAACACTTCAGCCGAAACATCCCCAGCATATACTAGGCTAACTGTAAAGCCTCGAACACATGCATTCAAGCCATTAACGATATCAAATCCTTGATAAAAACCTCCAATTAATATAGCTACTAAAGATGAGGCTAACATAGTTGGTACTGTTGGCTTTTTAAGCAAAGCGCAGCCAAGAAGCAAAGCAAAAGGAAGAATAAGAAGGATGTTCCAATTATAAATTTGATCTAAGCTGTTTATCATTAGCATTGCTGATTCTGGAAGTGTATCCCCTGTTGTTTGAATGTCAAGGCCTAGCACAAGGAAGAAGATTAGCGATATGACAGTTGCTGGAACAGAAGTCCATAACATGAACTTGATATGTTTATAAATATCAGTTCCTGCTGCTAGCGGTGCAAGATTTGTTGTTTCAGATAGAGGAGAAAGCTTATCTCCCACTAAAGAACCACAAATAACTGCCGCAGCCGTTATATGAAGCGGTATGCCAAAACCAGCAGCAATACCCATCATAGCAACTCCACCAGTCGCCGCTGAGCCCCAAGATGTGCCTGTTGCTAATGAAAGTATTGCGCAGATTAAAAAGCTACACACATACATATATTGAGGATTGATTAGCTTTAAGCCATAATATATTACTAATGGAATTGAGCCACTAAACATAAAAGCAGCAATTACTATTCCTACTGTCCAAACTATTAAAATTGCAGATACAGATCCAGATACCCTCTCTGTTATTGCCTTTTCCATATCTGTCCAACTAAGCCCCTGCTTCATCGCCATAATACCAGCAAAGGCAGTTGAGAAAATCATAAGTATTTCTATTCTAATCCCTAAAAAAATATTACCTATAATTATAGTTACAATCAAGAAAGCGAACACCAATAAAGAGTCTAAAAATAAACTTTTTTCATTTTTCATTAAGCAATTCTACCTTTCATTATGAAAAAGCAAGGCAAATTTTCATTGCCTTGCTTTCAATTTGTTATTTACCCACCAACATTTGTAGACAGCATCCTTTAGTTAGGGAGGTATCAATTATACGAAAATCTCTTTTATATTCTTCAGTTAGATTTTCAAGTACAGTTTGATTGCTCAAGTATGAATCAATGAAATATTCAATTCTTAGTATATCTTTGTCCATAGTTTTAAAAGAGTCATCTGATTTTAGTATTATAGTTAGAAATGGCGTTGGGCGTTCAAGCCTTCCAGCAACAGGATCTGCAACAAGAGCATATCCCTTCGCTATAGTGTCACGAGCCGCAAACACTACATCTCTTATATTACCATCAATAAATTCTGTTTCAACATGTAAGCTTATACTTTTCAAGTAGGTTAGCAATTCACCATCATTGTTAGTAATAATTTTGTATTTCATATACTTCACACCTTTTAAAGTTGATTTTTATTAGAATATAGTTTGAACCTTAATGTTGGAAGCTAGAGTATCAACAGCTTTTCTTGTTAGTTCAAGTCTAGCTACTTTCTCATCAGCTGGCTTCATATCAACATAGCCAGTTGGGTTAGGGATGGAAACAGAAGGATAAATTCTGTTAGCACCAACAGACTTACTAATTGGAACTATAGTACAAAGATGTACAGCAGGAATTCCAGCTTCTTCGATGCACTTAACTATCGTTGCGCCGCAACGTGTACAAGTTCCTCAAGCAGAGGTCATAAGAGCGCCTTGTATTCCAGCACGCTTCATAGCATCTGCAATTCCTCTACCAAACTCCTCAGCTCTGTCAACAGGCATTGAGTTACCAACAGTTACAAAGATATCTTTGTAGAACTCGCCGATATAGCCTTCATTCTCTAAGCTTACAAGAGCATCAACAGGCATTACTCTGTTACCGTTGTTAGTTGCGTTAATTGGGCTGTAACCGCCATGTGCAATGTCAGTCTTTGGCATTTCAACTCCGCCAAACTCTTCCATTGTATATGTGCACCACTTGCTACAAGTATGCGCTTCAATTCTATCAGGGTTGCCAACAGGAACTGGACCACAAGTTGTTACAAGGGCAATCTTAGCAGACTTTAGATCATCAATTGCTGGAGCAACTGGAACTCTTGTGAAGTTAGGCATCTCAAGCTCAGTCTTGAACTCTTCTCCCTTAACCTTTGCAAGAGCCATGTCAACAGCTCTAACAGCACCAGTCTTTTCTGTGAAGAAGTAACGACGAATGCCTCTCTTGAAGTAACCTTCTGCTTCGTAATCATAAACATCAGCACCAGAAGCTAGCTTGTTTACAAAAGCAGCCATTGTTGGAAGCGCTTTTCTCATGCCACCAGCGTTGTTAGCTGTTTTGAAAGTAAAGCCGTATTTTCTGTAAATTTCAAGTCCAGGGTTCTCTTCATACATACCAGATACAGCAGGAATATCATTTTGGAATGCGATTTTACAAACCATACCACAAGCCATACCATATCTACCAGCATTAAACGCAGGACCTGCGATCACTAAATCAATTTTCTCGTCTTTTAGAAGCTTTGTAATCTCTTCTGTTAGTCTTTCCTCGTTACCAACAGCATAGTTATCGCCACAAACAACTGTCGCAACTATCTCATTGCCAGCATCTAGCATTCCAGCCATAGCTGTCGCAGGGCCTACTAGCTCTTTTCTAACCTCTAGTGGATGATCAGCCATATCTTCGCCGCCGATTTGTGCAAAGAACTGATTTATGTAATATAAAATTCTCATTTTGAATCCTTTCTCTATTAACTTAGTAAGTAATACCTGTTCTAGTTGTTGAACCTAAGTTACTAACAGCATCAATCATAACTGCCATACGAACATTGATTCCGCCATCTTCACACTCAGGGTGGTTACCATAACCAGCAAGATTAGTTAAAGAGTTTTCATGGCCAATTATCTTGTCCATCTTTGGTAGCTTGATGTATTCATGCTTGTTACCAGCAGTAACAACAGCATCAGCCTTAACGCTTGCGTTAACTAGTGGCTCTGTATCGCCTCTTTCGCCAGAAGTTTCATGAAGAAGAATAACAGCCTTAATGCCACGCTCCTCAGCTTGCTCAGCGATCATCATGATATCTGCCTCTGGGTTACCGCCGCCCTCTTCTGTGATAATTATAGCATCAACATCACATAAGCTAGCAATGCTTGCAACAGACATAGCGCCTCTTTCTTTACCAGCAAGGAATGTACTACTTGGAGTTGCAATAACGCCACAGAAGTCTAGCTCCACACCATGTCTTTTGTATAGATCCATGATTACTGGGTTGTTTTCATGGTCGTAAGTTGTGTTTTTATCAGAAGCTGTTACACAGTTACCAGAAACGATTGCACCATCTAAAATCTCGTTTGGATGTAGAAGCATAGTTTGTAGGAACTTTGCATCGCCGCCATATACATAGTTGTCATGTAGAAGACCTTGAGCTAATAGTAGGTTTACATACATTACTCTTGGAAGCTTCTTGCTTGGGTCAACTGGAGGAAGACCGAAAGTTTCAACGCTATCTCCCTTAATATCAATACAGCATTTTGCTAGATAATGAGCAAGCTTAATGCCAGCAAATCTAACAGCTGTTTCATGCTCTAGTGGGTCAACATTCTCAATTGGCTCAGCAATGATTACAACATTGTTTAGCTTAGAGAAAGGACAAAACTCAGCGCCAGGTCCGCTCATATCAATAGTACCCTCTTGATAGCAAACGATGCTACCAGTTGTGATAACGCCAGCGCCCTTAAGCACCTTAGTTGTACCATTACCAATGTTGCCATCAAATCCACCTAAGAAGCCAGGGAAAAACTCGCCTGTTTCAACCTTAACTCTTGGCTCAATAGCATCTTTAACTGGTATAATTCTAACACTCTCGCCTGGTCTAGCTAAATCAAGATCTACACTTGCAAATTGCTTATCTTGTAGTTCAGCAATCGCCTCAGCCTTATTAACATAAAGCACTCCAGCCTCAACTGTTGTCTTGTCGCCCCATTGTACATCTTTTACATGAATGTACTCAAGGTTTAAGTTCATCTTCTTCATGCTTATCTCCTTTTAACATAACTTTAATCTTTGCTTATGCTTATATTTCAAATATACTAGAAAGCTAATATATTTAAACACCTAAAACTTTATCATCTGTTCCAGTTACTGCTTCTTCTGATTTAACAGCTTTAGTTGTGAAAAGACCTGTAAAGCCGTAAATCACTGTTAGTGCAATTGAAATCCAGAATGAGTAGTAGTATGGTAAGAAATCAGTCCACGCAACACCTATAGAAGATAAAATGATTACATGGCTTCCACACCAAGGAACTAATGCGCTTGTATGTCCAGCACCTTCTAATACTGTTCTTGCTAAGTCTAGTTTTGTTAGCCCTAGTTTTTCAAATGCTTTTTCATACATACCTGCACTAAAGATTACGCCTGTGTATGCTGTACCACCTAGATATGCTCCAGCGATTGAAGTTATAACTGTTGATACAATTAGCATTCCTCTTGTCTTAGTTAATGCGCCTAGCATAGAAACAAGAGCTGGCATAACGCCCATTTTATTAAGTACGCCTGCTAAGAATAGCGCACAGAAGATTATCATTGTGATTGGAGCAACTGGAAGAAGTCCGCCGCCAGAAAGCAGCTTATCAACTTCAACAACACCAGTTTCAGAAACAATGCCATTATAAAGCCAGTTAATATTGTCAACAAATGAGCTGCCTTGAACTGTCATTGCTAGAATAACTGCTGTTACTGTTGCAAGAGTTAGCGCTGGTAACACAGGCTTTTTCATAACTGAAAGCACAATTACTATTATAATTGGTAGAAGTAATATTGGGTTAATTGTATAAACATTTTCGATACCAACAATGATGGAGTCTATTCTCGCTGTATCTATATTAGAGCCAGCATAGCCCATACCGATAACTGCAAACACTATCGCAGCACCAATTCCACCAAAACCACTTGTTGGGAAGTTATACTTAAATACATCGAATACATCTTTACCAGTTACAGCAGCTGCAAGGTTAGTTGTATCAGAAAGTGGGCTCCACTTATCACCAAGCCAACAACCACTTACAATCGCACCACCAGCAAGTCCTACTGGTATTCCCATTCCTTGTGCAACACCCATTAGCGCCACACCAAATGTTGCTACTGTTGACCAAGATGAGCCTGTTGCAATCGAAACAATCGCAGTTACTAAAAATGTTGCCACTAAGAATATGGATGGATTTAAAACCTTTAGTCCATAAACAATTAGTGTTGGGATTGTACCAGAAGCTATCCAAGATGAACTAATAAATCCAACGATTAGTAGTACAAAGATAGCTGGCAAGCCCATTTTGAACATCTCCATGATGCTGCCGAACAGTTCATCCCATGTGTACTTAAGCACAAACACTCCATAAGTTGCTGTAATGCCCATACACATTAGGATTGACATTCCTGTTGGGAACTTTCCAATTCCATATGCAAAAATGCCGACATAAGATAATAGCAATACAAACGCTTCTATAAAGCTAATATCCCTTTTTGATGATTCTTTAACCATACTAATATTTCTCCTCTAAATTTTTTATATATTTAATTTTAAATTAAATAACTAAAGATAAGAAAATATGCCAGATAATCAATTGTTTCACTAAAAGTTTTCCCAGTATAAATCAGTTGCATTTAATATGTGTTGAAGCATCCTTTGCTTTGCATACTCAACATCCTTAGCCTCAACAGCATCAATTATTTTTTTCCATTCACGAACACAATCTTCTCGTCTATCAACATTTTTAGTGGTTTTTGAGCTTAGCCTTTGATAGCTACTAACCATACCGTTCATTATGTTAACTAAAAGCCTGTTTCCGCATCTAAGCTCCACCCTATCATGAATTGACTGCTCTAGCTTTTGGAACTCGTTTATATCCTCAACTAAACTCATTTCTTTGCATGTGTTTCGCATTTCATCTATATCATCTTTTGTAATATTAGGAATTGCCATTGCAAGAATTGCAGGCTCTAACATCAATCGAACTTCAAAGTTCTCTTTCATTTCTGCTTTATCAATTGAAGCAACATATGTACCGCTTTTCGCCTTTACATAAAGCCAGCCTTCATCCTTTAGCTTGCTTATAGCAGTTCTCACAGTTGTTCTTGATGTGTTAAAGGTTTCACAAATTATTCGCTCAGGAATTTTCTCTTCAACTTTATAATGTTCATCTAATATTTGAGATTTAATATATGTATATATTTGATCAGTTATCTTTTTTTCTTCAATTTCATGTAAGTTCATTTCTTTACTCCTTCAGCCAAAACTAGTATACCAGTATGCTTTCGCGCTGTCAATACCCTTTAATATTTTCGTTACTAATTTCAAATTTACTATTAACTTATGTGCAAATAGCCATATTTATAGGCATAGTTCTTATAATAAACAGCTTATATATAGATTTTCGCACTAAATTCTTGTATACCACATCGCCCCCTGTATTGTATTTTATTACCATTTAATTCCCTCCTATCATCTTTTAATATTTAAATCCACCTAGCTTTAATAAATAAGTTGCTATAAACATAAAGAGTTGTGATGAATAAACTCCACCACAACTCTCAGCCATTAGTATAACGTCACAACAACTTAATCCTAATATAATAATCGCTTCTTAATTAGCAATTTTCGTCATCAAAACGATACATTCAACATGCTTTGTGCGACTAAACATATCCACAACTTGAAGCTTGGTTGCCCTATAGCCTTCTTCATTAAAAAGCGCAACATCTCTTGCAGCTGTTGCTGGATCGCAAGAAATCATCACAACTCTCTTTGGATCAAACTCTTTAATTGTCTTGATAAGCTCAGCCTCGCAACCTTTTCGTGGCGGGTCAACAATAATAAGGTCAGTTGATACGTCTTCAGCTTTCAACATCTTTGCAGCTTCGGCAGCATCTGCACATATAAATCTTGTGTTGTCTATATTGTTTCTTATTGCATTTTGGTTAGCATTTTCGACAGCGTCTGGAATTATCTCGACACCAATAAGTTTTGAAGTTGGTGTTTTGAAGGATAATCCGATTGTACCAGCTCCACAATACAAGTCTATAATGTTCTCTCCGTCTTGTATGTCCGCAAACTCCTTAGCTTTATTGTATAGAATTTCCGCTCCATCTCTATTCACTTGATAAAAAGACAATGGAGAAATGCTAAA
>CAYJEV010000013.1:0-22966 GCA_964369265.1 uncultured Oscillospiraceae bacterium | reverse complement strand
CTCTTTATCACTTGCTCAACTCGATTTCGCTTTAGCTCCTTTTCGGCTTCGTAACTTATGTGCCTAAAATCACAACCGCCACACTGCTTAAACACAGGACAATCTACCTCTATTCTATCTGGAGATAGCTTAACCATACTTTCAATTATGCCAAATGAATAGCTCTTATTTACCTTAACTATTCTTGTGTTAATAACATCGCCTATAGCTGTCATTGGAACAAAAACAGCCATTCCCTGATGTCTGCCAACACCATTGCCATCTGAGGTTATATCCTCAATTTTTATCTTTACTATATCGTTTTTTTTCATTTTATGGCAAAAGCCGTATCCGAAGAATACAGCTTTTTAATCCTTTCGTTTATTTAACTCTAACATTTCTCTTGCAGTGGATAAAGAAAGTTCTGTTATATCTTCTCCACTATTTATTCGTGCTATTTCGCTTATTCTTTCTTCAAAATTAAGAGGCTTAATTTCAGTCATAGTTGAATCATCAACATTAAACTTATGAATTAGCAAGTGATTATCAGAAAAGCACGCAACTTGAGAAAGATGTGTAACGCAGAGTATCTGCTGATTTTTAGATGCCTTTTGAAGCTTTCGTCCAATTTTTTGCGCTGCTCTTCCGCTAACTCCAGAATCCACCTCGTCAAAAATTGAGGTAACAGACCCCTCGCTATTATCAAGTACGGCCCTTATGGAGAGCATTAGCCTTGACATCTCTCCGCCAGAAGCAATTTTAGATATAGGTTTTGGCTTTTCGCCTCTGTTAGTTGAAATTAAAAACTCCACCTTATCTGCACCATTTGAGGAAAGTTCCTTCTCCTCAAACTTCGCCTCCAGCATAGCTCCTACCATATCAAGCTCTGATAGTTCCTCGACAATTTTTGAACAAAACTTTTTAGCGCCTGCTTTTCGCTTTTTTGAAATCTGCTCAGCAAGCTTTTTAGTCTTAGCTTCAAGCTCTTGTTTTCTCGCTTTAAGCTTTGCTAAATTCTCTTCAAAATTGCTAATTCTATCATGCTCCTCTGTTATCACCTCATAATAAGAAATTAGCTCATTAACCGATTTGCCATACTTATTCTTTAACCTATACATGACATCAAGCCTGCGCTCAATATCATCAAGCTCGTCAGGATCAAACTCCAAGCTGTCTGCAGCTCTTGTCACATCGCTGATTATCCACCTTAATTCATCAGAAAAACTATCAACAACCTCTCTCGCTCCAGAAAGGTTTGGAAGATATTCTTCAAGTTGAGATAATTCATGAGCTAATTCAGATATAAGCTCGTCAATACCAGGGCTTCCAGCAAGCTTTTCAGCAGCTGATCCTAAAAGACGTGTCAGTTTTGAAACATTGCCTATTGCAGCTCTTCTTTGCATTAAGATTTCTTCTTCGCCCTCTTTTAAGTCAGCTTCTCTTAGCTCATTTATTTGAAAAGTTAGTAAGTCTATCCTCTCATTTCGTGACTTATTATCTAAAAGCATATCATTTAAGTTGTTATCGGCCTCAAGATATTGCTTATATACTTCGCCATACTTTAAAAGCTCGTCACCAACTTCAGAATACTCATCAATAAGCTCTCTATGATAGTCAGCGCTAAATAACTGCTGATTATCATGCTGTCCATGAATATGAAGCAGCCTATCTCCTATTTTTTTTAGCATGGCAACAGTTGCTGGCTGCCCATTTATGCGACATTTAGTTTTGTCAGGGTGAACTTCTCTGCTTATGAGAAGATCATCTCCCTTTTCGCATTCATATCCAAGCTCGCAAAGAAAGTTTATAATCTCATCGTCTAGCTCTGTAAATACAGCCGACACTATCCCCTTTTCTTCGCCAAAACGAATAATATCCTTGTTCATTCTGCCGCCTATAACAGCAGAAATTGCGCCAATAACTATAGATTTTCCTGCCCCAGTTTCGCCTGTGAAAACATTAAAGCCTTTTTCTAGCGAGATTTCTGCTTTTTTGATTATTGCAAGATTATCTATAAAAAGCTGTGAAAGCACGAAAATCCCCCCTAAATATTAAGTATATTATCTAGTCTTTCCTTAACTGAGATAGCGTCCTCTAAAGTTTTAGTAATAATTACAAAAGTATCATCCCCAGATAATGTGCCAACAATCTCTTCTATTTCAGCAGTATCTAAGGCAGCGCAAGCAGCATTCGCCATTCCAGTATAACATTTTACAACTATCATGTTTTGCGCGCAAACAGTTTCTTTAATGGACTCTCTAAATATTGTCACAAACTTATCCACCATACCAACATTAGAAGTGTTGTTTTGGCTGACATATCTAAAACCGCCATCATTACATCTAACCTTAACTAAATTAAGCTCTTGAATATCCCTTGATATTGTCGCTTGCGCAACCTCATAACCTTCTGCTTTTAGAGCATCGGTTAAGCCTTCTTGTGTGTCAATTTTGTGATCTGCAATTATTTCAAGCAGTTTCGCTTGTCTTTTAACTTTCATATCAAAACACTCCATTCTATCTTCTTTGCTCTAATTTTTGATTAAGTATAGGATAAAAATCGTTGCTAGTTAAGCTTATAAATTTGGAATATCTAGGGTGCTTTTTAACAATAGCATGCCCTGCACTATTCATCACTCCAACCATCTCGCCATCCGCAACAACGTGAAGCACATCATCATTATTAAGCTTCTTGCTTTTAATTGTCATGGTTTCATTTGGCGAAATAACAATTGATTTATCAAAAAAGGAATGTGAACATATTGGTGTTATTATTATCAGTTTTAAATTAGGATCAACAATAGGTCCACCAGCAGATAAAGAATATGCAGTCGAGCCTGTTGGAGTTGAGAATATAGCTCCATCTGCCCTATACACACCTAGCCTGTTATCGCCAGAAGTGATTTCAATGTCGACTATCTTGCTAAACGCTCCTCTTGAAAACACAATGTCATTTATGCAAGTGCAGTTCTTAGTTGTTCCATCAACATCGACAATTGTACAATCAAGCACCATTCTTTCGCTTATATTATAGTTGCCCTCCATAATCTGCTTAAACGGAGTTAAATCGCTTGCTTCAATTTGAGATAAGAACCCAAGCCTTCCCCCATTCACACCAACTATAGGCTTATCATGAAGAAGGCAGGCAGAAGCGCTTCTAAATATTGTACCATCTCCGCCAATAGGAACTACTATATCACAACTATTTAATAAATCAACAAAATCTCCAGTTTCACCATCAAAATCGCCAACAATCTCAGCCACCTCTGTCGCCATTAAAGGTTGTGCCCCAAGCTCTTTTAGATACGCTGTTAACTTAACTGATATTTCCATAGCAGCTTGTCTTGTTGTATTTGGCATCAATAAAAATCTCATTGTCTACCCCCTCTATCCCTTGAGTATATCATTAGCATCATCAACAACTAAGTTTACTTCGTCTGCGCTTATGTTATTTGTTTTACCATCTTTTTCTATTAGCAAAAGATATTCTATATTGCCTTCCGGCCCTTTAACTGGAGAATATGTAAGAGATAAAAGCCCAAAGCCTTCTGCTAAACAAAATTCCATAACAGCATTTATAACCTCAAGATGCACATTCTTATCTCGAACAACACCTTTTTTGCCAACCTTCTCTCTGCCAGCTTCAAATTGAGGCTTAATTAAGGCGAGTATCTGCCCGCCAGATCTGAGAAGCATTTTAGCAGAAGGCAAAACTTTAGTAAGCGAGATAAAAGATACATCTATGCTAATTAAGTCAATTTCCTCGTTAACCTCTTGGCCAGTTAACTTTCTAACATTTGTTCTCTCATAATTAACAACTCTCTCGTCATTTCTAAGCTTCCAAGCTAGCTGTCCATAACCAACATCAAAGGCATATACTTTTACAGCACCATTTTGAAGCATACAATCAGTAAATCCGCCAGTTGAAGCGCCAAAATCGCAACAAACCTTGCCCTCAACCGACACGCCAAACTTCTCAATGGCTTTCTCAAGCTTTAGTCCGCCACGACTAACATATTTTAAAGTGTCGCCTCTAACCTCAATTATATCATTCTCATCAAACTCACTTCCAGCCTTATCCGCCTTTTGATTGTTGACATATACTATCCCAGACATAATTATAGCCTTCGCTCTATCACGCCCAGTTACTAAGCCTTTTTCCACCATGAGTATATCTAGTCGCTTTTTCACTCTACACCTCTCCCATGAGCTTTAATATTCCCTCTTCATCAAGCCCTATCTCGCTAAGCATTTCAGAAACTTCGCCTTGAGGGACAAAATCATCTATTGCAAGCAGTTTATATTCGCCTTTATAGCTATTTTCCATCAGCATTACAGCGACATTTGAACCAATACCGCCATGCCTAATCCCCTCTTCAACGAATATAACCCTATCATAAAGCTTAATTATATCAAGAGTATCAATTGAAAGAGGATGGATTTTTTGTAAACGCATTACCCCACAACCAGTTTTTTCATAAACTTTTATCGCCTCTTTATACATTCTGCCATAGGTTATAATTAAGTTTTTTTCGCCTTTAATATAGCTAAAATCGCCATTATCAGTTGAGATATTTTTTATCTCCTCGCTAATTAATAGCTCGCCTCCTCTTGGATATCTAACAGCCACAATGCCAGAATGCTTTTTATAAAGCGCTTTGTCAAGCATAGTTTCAAGTTCTTTATAATCAATTGGGGCATAGATTGTTGTTTTAGGTATAGAAGAGAGCATGCTGACATCAAATATACCTTGATGAGTTTCTCCATCGCTGCCAACAATTCCAGCCCTATCTATTGCTAGCACTAAATTTTGTGCTTCAATTGAACAGTCATGAATTAGTTGGTCATATGCTCTTTGCAAAAAAGAGGAGTAAACAGCGAATACAGCCTTAGTTCCTCCAGAACATAAAGCAGCACCATAGGCTGTTGCATAGCTTTCGGCGATACCAACATCAAAAAATCTGCCTTTAGATTTAAATTCATTTGCAAATGCTGTTAAGCCTGTGGAGCTTTCCATTGCAGCCGTTATTGCAACAATGTTGCTGTCTTTTCTAGCTTTTTCTAATAATATTTCGCCAAACTCAGAGGAAAAGTCTTTTTTATTACTATCGACTAAACCTATCTCTTTCTTAAATGGGGATACACCATGATATTTGTCAGGATTTTTTTCAGCAGGGGCATAGCCTTTGCCTTTAACAGTCTTGACATGAATTACTATAGGCTCGCTCTTGCTTTTAGCCTCGTTTATAACTTCGCATAGCGACTTTACATTATGCCCATCAACAGGCCCCATATAGTAAAAGCCAAACTGTTCAAAAAAGTTAGTCGGATAAATAGCCTGCTTCATTCCATGTTTGACATCAGCGACTGTATCTCTTAAACTATCCCCTATGTATGGGATGTTTTTTAGTGTGCTATTAACAACATCTTTTGTCTTAAAATAAGCTCTATTAGTTCTAAGCGCATTAAGATACCTTGAAAAAGCTCCCTCGCTTTTGTTAATAGACATATCATTGTCATTTAGAATTATAATGAGCTTGCTGTTATTTTTATCAATATTGTTTAGCGCCTCAAAAGCAAGACCACCAGTCATTGCGCCATCGCCAATAACAGCGACAACATAGCCATCTTTGCCTTTAACTGCAAGCGCCTTTTCAATTCCTTGCGCAACAGCTATTGAGGTGCTAGAATGCCCTGATACAAAGCTATCGTATTTGCTCTCGCTTTTTTTAGGGTAGCCTGAAATACCATCTTTTTGGCGAATGGTATGAAATTTATCTCTTCTTTTAGTTAAAAGCTTGTATGTATAGCATTGATGTCCAACATCAAATACTATCTTATCTTTTGGCAAATCAAAACACCTTACTAAAGCTGTCGTCAACTCAACCGTCCCTAAGTTTGGAGAGAGATGCCCGCCATTTTTAGAAACTGTATCAATAATTTCTTCTCTTAACTCTTTGCATATAATATCAAGCTGCCTAAAACTAACTGCCTTTAGCATTTTAGGGCTTGTTATCTTATCTAGTAACTTCTTTCGCAAAACGCTTCCTCCATTAGATTGGGATTATCATCGCTACTAAAATTCCAAGCAATGCCCCGCCTAATACTTCCATTGGTGTGTGTCCTAAATATTCCTTCAATCGCTTATGTCCATTTTCAATGCTTTCGTCTTCATCAAAAACTAAAGCACCTTTTATCATTTCTTTTAAGTCGTTGAAGTTGAACACCATCTTATTTATTATTTTTGCCTGCTCTCCAGCCGCTCGCCTAACCCCCATTGCATCATACATAACAACACCAGCAAGCGCAAGCGAAATTGCAAAGGCTGCTGAGGAATATCCCTCAACCCTTGCTATACCAATGCAAAGCGAACATACCAAAGCTGAGTGTGAGCTTGGCATTCCACCAGCTCCAACTAGTCGCTCAGGGTTAAACTTTTTTGTTATCATCCAGTTAATAATTGTTTTTAAAACCTGCGCTGAAAGCCAAGCCACAAAAATTATATTAACTATTGGGTTACTTAATAAAAAACTAAAATCATTCATTTAATCACAACCCTATCTATTTCTTTGTCGCATATACTCCAAAAATCCAACTAAAAACTCATTATCTTTAAAGCTTCTAGCAATTTCTATTGCCTCATTATAAAGCTTATCAGAAAGAGCCTTGCTTTCCTCAACTCCTAGCAAAGTCACATAAGTTGTTTTATTATTTT
This sequence comes from uncultured Oscillospiraceae bacterium, assembly GCA_964369265.1. Classification (GTDB taxonomy): domain Bacteria; phylum Bacillota; class Clostridia; order Oscillospirales; family Ruminococcaceae; genus DAMCAP01. The sequence continues at coordinate 16,273 of CAYJEV010000013.1, read as the reverse complement.
CGCTATCTGAGCCAATATCTTTTCCTAAGGTTTTAGCGTCTGAGGTAATATCGAGATAATCATCCTGCACCTGAAACGCAAGACCTATTAGCTTACCAAGATTTTCAAGCTTATCGAGCTCATTGCAATCACCAATTATTCCCCCAAGAACTAAAGAAGCGGTTATAAGCTCTCCTGTTTTTAAACTATGAAGATAACTAAGCTCGCCTTCGGCTAAGGGCTTTCCTTCGCTCTCAATATCTATCGTTTGTCCGCCAATCATGCCATATCTGCCGCTAGCCTTTGAAAGCCTTCTGATAATAGCTATCTGCTTTTCTGGCGTTAATAATGAGGATAGTTCTTCACTAGATAATAGCTCGAAAGCACTATTTAAAAGAGCATCCCCAGCTAACAGAGCAACAGCCTCACCATAAGCTACATGGCAAGTCGGTTTTCCTCGCCTTAGTTTATCATCATCCATACAAGGCAAATCATCATGAATTAAAGAATAAGCATGTATCATTTCGATGGCAGAACCAACTAATAAACCAGCCTTTTTGTTACCACTAAACATCTCAGCAAGCTTTACAACAAATATAGCCCTTATTCTCTTACCACCGCCAAGAAGGCTGTATCTCATAGCCTCAAAAACTATAGCTTCTTTAAGGCTAGCATCGAATCCAGTTAGCCTATTAAGCTCATTTTCAATTTCGGTTGCTGTCTTAGTTATTATGTCTTTTACCATCATCTATGCCTCCTTAGGAGAAGATAATTCCTCTATTTTTAGTTCAGCTTTTTTTAGGCTTTCATTGCATTTATCAACTAACTTAACACCCTCAGAAAATAATTTCACAGATTCATCTAAAGATACTTCACCACTAGATATTTTCTCTATTATTTCATCAATCTTGTTTATTGACTGTTCAAAATTCATTTTATGACTATCCCTTCCTAAGCTTTATTTTCTTTTTTCTTTCTTTTAGCATCAACAATTACTTTCATATAACCATCTCTTACATGCACTGTTAGTTTGTCGCCTTTTTTAACGTTAACAACACTGTTAATAAGCTTATTCTCCTCATCAACACTATAGCTATACCCTCTCTCCATAACTGCAAGAGGGCTTATCGAATTTAATATTCCAGCCCTAGCCCCAAGCTTTGCTTTGCTTTCGTCTAGCTTTTTTTGAACTGCTTTGTATAGAATGAGATGCTTATTTATTATCTCTTTTTTATAGCTTAAAAGCTTATTTTTAGGGCTACTAAGAGATAATGTTTTCTCATAGTGCATTAGCATTTGCGATAGGTCTGCAAGCTTCCTTTTTATAGCACGCTCTAGTTCTATCTCTTTTTCTTCTGCAATTAGCATTAGCGTGTCAAGCATTGGTGTTGCAAGCTCAGCAGCTTCAGTTGGCGTCGCTGCTCGTCTGTCAGCGGCAAAGTCGCATAGGGTAAAATCGGTTTCATGACCAACAGCAGAAATTATAGGCACACTGCACCCAGCAACCGCCCTAACAAGTTTTTCATCATTAAAGCACCATAGATCCTCTCTCGAGCCTCCTCCACGACCAATAATGATTGTATCAGGAGATAGGCTTTCAGCAAGCTTTAGTGCATTGAATAAGTCCTTAGCTGCATTTTCGCCCTGCACTAAACTATTTATCAAGGTTAGTTTTAGGGCTGGAAATCGCCTTGTAATGACATTTTTTATATCTTGAACAGCAGCTCCAGTTAATGAAGTTATAACGCAGATATGCTCTGGGATTATTGGCAAATCTTTCTTTTTGTCTATATCGAACAAACCCTCGTTTAGTAGCTTTTCCTTTAGCTGTTCATACTGCAAAGCCAAAGCGCCTTCACCCTCTGGTATCATCGAAGTAACATTGAGCTGATAGCTTCCTGTGCCTTCAAATACAGTTGCATTAGCTGAAACAATAACAGACATTCCCTCTCTTGGTGTAAATCTCAAGGAAGAGAGATAACCTTTAAACATAACAGCTTTAACTGCTGCTTTTTCATCTTTTAAACTAAAATAACAATGCCCTGAACGATTATATATAGTTAAGTTTGAAATCTCGCCCTTAACATACACACCAGCAAGGCTTCTATCTTCCTCTAAAAGCTCTTTTACATATCTGTTAAGTGTGTAGACTGATAATACTCTGCTCAACCTACTTTCCTCCCAATATAGCAGTCCCCACAGCAACACCTATCGCATTGTCAGATGAGCAATGAGGTTTTGTAAAGACATAACCTTTATTTTTGGCTAGCTCATTAGCTATTATTCTATTAGACATAACCCCACCAGCAAAAACTACAGTTTTAGCGCCAGTTAGTTTTTTAGCATCTAGCGCCATTTTTTTAACAACTTCTTTTACATATGTTATTGTAAACAGAGCAACATCTTCTTTGCTAGCGCCTTCACTAATTAACTTTTTAGCTTGGTTTTCTGCGCCAGATATGCAAGGGTTATTATCTTTGAAAGTTGGCTTTACATTAAACTTTTTATCGCTTTTTAAAGCAAGCTCTTCTAAATGCTTTCCAGATGGGAAAGGCAATGAGAGCATTCCCCCAACTCTGTCAATTAACTGGCCAGCATTTAAGTCAAGCGTTTCGCTTATTATTTCAACTTCGCTCTTAACCGCATCCTTAATCAGCACGCATTCGGTTGTTCCTCCTGAGATATGAAGCGACACAAAGCTCTCATTCACTAAATCTAGCCTATCTGCTCCATATAAAGCCGCTAAAATATGCCCTGTTTGGTGGGCAAAGCTATAAAATGGCACATCCAAAAGCTCTGCTATTATCTCTCCAATTGTCTGCCCTACCAAAAAGCAAGGCATATAGCTTCCTTCTTGCTCTCGAGGCTTAGTCGATGCACCAACTCCCTCAATTTTTATTCCAGCAATTTCTATCTCTTTAACCAAACTGGAGATTGCCTTCATATGAGAGAAAACTGCATCGCTCTGCCTAAGCCCTAAGCTGCCTTCTGGAACAGGAAGAAGCTTTCTTGTCTCTTTAACAACCCCATCCTCAAAAACTGCAACAGAAGTTGTATAATTGCTTGTGTCAAAGCCTAAATAAGCCATTTACTCCGCTTTTCCTTTCACATACGCACCCAATACTCCATTAACATATGGGGCATCATCTTCTCCGCCATATTTTTTGGCAAGCTCAACAGCCTCGTTAATCGCAACGCTGTTTGGGATGTCTTCCATATAATCAATCTCGCCCATCGCTAGTCTAAGTATAGATAAAGTCACCTTTGGAAGGCGGTTTATCTTCCACTCTTTAAGGTGCTTTTCAATATTATAATCTATTGTCATTATGTTATCATAAACCTTGCCAGCAAGCTCGAAGGCATAATCATCAACCTCTATCCCCCTACCAACAACAGCAGAATTTATAACCTCTTGCAGTGTATCTCCTCTAAAAGCTCTTTCAAACACTAATGTAAATGCGATTTCTCTGGCTTCACGTCTTTTCATTTTTATAACCATCCTTTTCTATTTTAAAACAAAAACCCTCCTGTTCGGAGGGTTATCTTAATTAAGCATTCTTAATAGGTGCGACTCCGGCTACTGTTATATTTACCTTTGATACAGCTATGCCAGTCATGCTCTGCACAGCTTCTTTAACAGCCTCTTGTATCTTTCTTGAGATTTGAGGAATTTTGCTTCCATACTCAAGTATCACCTGAATGTCAATGATCGCTGTTTCTTCTTTTAACACTACATTTACAGGCTTTACTATCCTTCTTTGTGATAGCATACCCTTTATATTCTCTCCAAGACCTGCAACTCCTGCAACGCCTTCAATTTCACAAGTCGCTAAATAAACAATAGCTCCAATAACATCCTTTGAAATCTTTAAGCTACCAAATGGAGCTTTATCAGTTTTTATATTCATATTGTGATTCATTCCTTTCACACCGAGAAAAAGCCTAAACTCTATATTAAAGCTATTTTTCTCATAACTAAATTTCTACCTATGTATAATTATACCACAATTCTATAATATATACAAGTTTTTATTTTCGTTATTGTTATAATATTTTGTTTTATGATATCGCTTTTAAGTCCTTTAAAAACTCCTCGACCATGTTTTCATCTGTCGCCCAGCTTGTTACAAACCTATACATAGCCCTCTCCTCATCAATCTTGCCCCAAAGATAAAATCCATAATCCTTTGATAACTCGTTTGCAACTTTGATTGGAAGGATTGGAAATAGCTGATTAGTAACAGGTTCGCTCTGGAAGCTATATCCAAGAGCTTTTATTCCATCACCAAGCTTATTAGTCATCGCATTTGCGTGCTTTGCGAGCTTATAGTATAAATCGTCTGTAAACAACGCTCCAAACTGCAAGCCTAATAGTCTTCCCTTAGCAAGTAAAGCGCCCTTTTGCTTCATAAGTGTTCTGAAATGCTTTTGATACGCCTTGTTATTAACCACATAAGCCTCGCCGAACAGCGCTCCCATTTTTGTTCCACCAATGTAAAAAGCATCTGTGTACTTTGCAAGATCCTCAAGCGTTATATCAGCGCTTCCTGCAACTAAAGCACAACCCATTCTCGCGCCATCAATAAATAGTGGAACATTATGCTTTTCGCAAACAGACTTTATTGCAACAAGCTCATCTTTATAGTATATGCTTCCAAACTCTGTTGGATGCGATAAATAAACTAAACCAGGTTGAGCTAAATGCTCTCTAATTCCATTAACAGCATGAGCAGACATAAACTCATCTATCTGCTTGGCTGTAATTTTTCCATCGTTATGAGGGATAGAAAAAACCTTATGCCCAACTGCCTCAATAGCACCAGCTTCATTTGTGAAAATATGCCCACTACTAGCAGAAACTACAGCCTCATACGGCCTTAACATTGAAGCGATAGCTATTAAGTTAGTTTGTGTTCCTCCAACTAAAAAATGCACCTCACTATCATCATTTTTTAGCTCTGCCTTAATTAGCTCCTTAGCATTGTTTGTGTATTCATCCAAGCTATATCCAGCTTGCTGAACTTTATTTGTTTTTAATAGCAGCTCTAGTATCTCATCACAAGCGCCTTCGCTATAGTCATTCATAAAACTGTATTTCATTGTTATGCATTCCTTTCTTAGCCCCCACTATAAAGCTATTCACACAATATATCTTTTAAGCCACCCACATTATGCGGATGGCTTTTTAAGTTAATTATTTCTTATTCTTAGAGTTGTTTAAAATTGCGATGATATCGGAGTACCCATCATTTGAAGTGCCGTTTGCGTTGCCAGCGTCTTCACTATGCTTAACCTCAAAGTTTGGTCTAAACTGTTGAGGAGCTGCGCCGCTAGGACCAGTTAGTAAATCGCCATCCCAAGGAGAGCTTTTTGGTTTTTGCGCAGGAGATTGTTGTGAAGCTGGCTCGTCAATCATCTTCTTAGCAACAGCAGCTTCAATATCAGCCTCTAAACCTGTTGCGATAACAGTAATCATCATCTCATCTTGCATGTTATCATCATAAACGATACCCCACATAATTTGAGCACCAGGATCTGCATAGCTTTGGATTAAATCAGAAGCAAGCGTTACATCATCAAGCGCAACATCAGGATCAGCAGTAATGTTAATAATAACGCCTCTTGCACCATTGATAGATGTTTCTAATAGAGGAGAAGTAATTGCCATTTCAGAAGCAACCTTCGCCTTATCTCTACCAGAAGCTCGTCCAACACCCATATGAGCAAGACCAACATCTTTTAATATTGCATTAAGGTCAGCAAAGTCAAGGTTTACTTCACCAGTCACAGAAACAAGATCGGATATACTTTGAACACCTTGACGAAGAACATCGTCAGCAGCCAAAAATGCATTTCTTAATGTTATTCTCTCAGCAGAAATTTCTTTTAACTTTTCATTTGGTATAACTATTAGCGCATCCACTTGATCTTTAAGCTCTCTAATTCCACCAAGAGCTTGATCCATTCTTCTTGCGCCTTCATGAGCAAAAGGCTTTGTTACAATACCAACTGTTAATATGCCCATCTCTTTTGCAATGCTAGCAACTATAGGAGCAGCGCCAGTACCAGTTCCGCCTCCCATACCAGCAGTTATGAACACCATGTCTGTATCTTGAAGAAGAGTTGCTATCTCTTCTCTGCTCTCTTCTGCTGCTTTTTTGCCCTTTTCAGGGTTACCACCAGCGCCAAAACCTCTTGTTAGCTTAGCGCCAATATTTAATCTATCGGATGCTCTTGAGTTTTTAAGAGCTTGGTTGTCTGTGTTTAGAGCTATGTAATGCACTCCATCAAGCCCAGATACCACCATTCTATTAACAGCATTGCCGCCACCGCCGCCAACGCCTATTACTTTTATGTTTATTTCTTGTCCTGCATCTCCATACATATCGGCATTATCAAAATTAAAAACCATTATGTGCCTCCTAAAAAAATTATATTTTATCTAGCTAGTAGCTATTTTCCTCTATTTTCTATACATATTATAATATAGCAGAATGTCCCATAAATTTCAATAGCAAAAGGTGTAAATTTATAGCGATTTTGCAAATTTTCAAAACATTTTTATGTTAGCTATACTGCAATTATTACAAAACTTCTTCAAATCGCTGACTAATCGGTGTATACAAATGTATTATCAGAATTTTCAGCAGTTTGATTTTGTGTTTCGCTGCTGCTTTCAGGGCTTTCTGATATAGAAGGCTCTGCCTCTGAATTAGGTTCAGATTGCTCTTCTATAACTGTATCTTGTAATAAGTCTTCTTCTTTTATCACTACATCTTGTGGATTTAAAGCTGTCCCATTGATAATCTCATCTCTATATTTATCCCCAAAACACCAATATTCATCATCAAATATATTAACTTCCCTTAGTCGTGCATAAGAAGGATAAGATACATCTAAAAATCCAACTACCTCCTCTTCAAGAGAGGTGTCAACTATCTCCTTAGCAAACTGCATTTTATAGTCAAGTTCGTTAATATTACCAGCCCTTATAAGCAGCCTATCATCATAAAGAAGGTTTATATTCTGCACATCTTCTACATCAATAGCAGTTATACCAACAATACCCTCCTCGACAAAAACTTCTTCTATCTCTTTTAACACATCAAGCTTGTCTAAGTTGTTTGGAGAAAGAGATTTTCGGCTATCCTTGCTTGTGTGAACATGCCCTTCTTTACACACGCCGTCTTGTAATGTGCCTGTTTCCATTTCGGCAACGCTAGTGTGTTGTATGCCTCCACTACAAGTATAATCTCTATACCAACTTTCGGTGTTCTGCTCAAAAGGTTCTTCACCAAACCCCATCACAATATAACCCATTTCATTTTGCATGTTGCCATCCACAAACTGCTCAAGCACCCTTCCCTCCTCATTAACAACAGTTATGCTATTAACAGTGTCAATATAAGCAAAAGGCTCTGAAACCTCAAGGTGAAGCTCCAAAATCGAAGGTATCATTCTTTTAAACTTAACATTCTCTGTGTATGGATATTTTGTCAATAACACTTTCTCTATTGAGCCGGTGTCAATTGTAAATAGGTTATCTCCAAATTGTATGCCGCTAAGGGCAATGATTTCATCGGTTGTGTACATTTGAGGCATAACTCTATTTTGTGTATCGGTTGCGATTTCAGCTTCAGATATTTCAATGTTATCCGTTACCTGTACTTGCTCTATCCTAAAGAAAACAGTTAGTGAGAGTGCTATTCCGACAGAGCTTGCTAAAATGCCAAGAAGTATGTAGTATAGTGTGTTTTGTCCGTTTCTTTGTCTTGCTCGCTTTTTAGATAGCTCCATTTTATCTTCTCGTACTCTAATTGTCGTTTTCACATTCTCACCTCCATTCTTATAGTTTTATATAGTTAGCTTAAAAGCGATAACAATTTACTAATTATTATCTCATTTGCATCGCCCATATATAAAGCCTTTGCGTTATCTGATATTTCTGCTATTCTTCCCTCATCTTCAATTAGTGATGATACTTTTTCGCAAAACAGCTTTCCTGTTAAATTTTTCTCTTCAATTATCTCAGCAGCGCCGTTACTCACAAGCTCCATAGCATTATGATATTGATGATTTTCAGCAACATTTGGAGAAGGTATAAGCACAGAAGCTTTGTTGCAAGCTATTAGTTCAGCCAAAGTTAAAGCTCCTGCTCTGCAAATAACTAAATCTGCCGCCGCCATACATTCATTCATATTGTCAATATACTTTCTAATGTCTAGGTTCGCATTATCTTCATGGCGAACAACTCTATGGTTAAGCATATCAATAAAATCATCATAATTTTCTTTACCTGTTGCGTGTATATGATAAACCTTGCCTGTTTCTGCATTAAGCTTCATAAAATCGGCAACAGCCTCATTTATTCTGTCTGCTCCTAGGCTTCCACCAAAAGAAAGAATACATACTCTATCCCCGACACCAAGCTTTTGGCGAGATAGCTCCCTATCAGTTTCCATCATCTGCTTTCTAACAGGATTGCCTGTTATTGTTACTTTGCTATGATATTTTGCATCAATATGCTTTTTCGCTCCCTCAGGCCCTAGCAAAATAGCATCGACATCTTTAGATAATAGCTTAGTCGTTAGTCCCGGAAAAGCATTAGATTCATGTGTCACAGTCTTAATTCCCATGTTTGCGCCCTGCTTTAAAACAGGCCCACTAACATATCCGCCAGTTCCAAATATAATGTCTGGAGAAAATTCCTTTATTATTTTTTTAGCTTGCGGAAAGCTCTTCATTAACAAAAAAGCAGATTTAACATTTCTTTGTATATTTTTAAGATTAACCTTCCTTTGCAGTCCAGCAACCTCTATTCCCTTAAACTCATAACCTGCCTTTGGTACTAATGTCGCTTCTATTCCCTTTGGATTTCCAACAAACAATATCTCTAAATCATGGATTTTGCTTTTTAATGAATCGGCAACTGCTATTGCTGGATTTATATGCCCAGCAGTGCCTCCACAAACAAATAATACTCTCACTCGAACTTTCACTCCTCTATTCATTGCTGCTATGCCTTGATACAGCCAATACTATTCCAACCTGAGCCATTAACATCAGCATTGATGTTCCTCCATAGGAGAAGAAAGGCAAGCTTATTCCTGTATTTGGAAGAAGCCCTGTGACAACCCCTAAGTTTAGCATTGTCTGAATGCCAATCTGCCCAACAAGCCCAAGCGCAATTAAAGTACCAAACCTATCTTTACATCTAAGCGCAATTTTAAACCCTTGATATATAAGCAGCACAAACATTAGTATTATTATTGTCGCCCCAACAAATCCAAGCTCTTCGCTTACTATTGCGAAAACGAAGTCATTTTGAGGCTCTGGCAAAAACAAATATTTCTGCCTTGATGCTCCAATACCAGCGCCGTATAAGCCCCCGGAAGCAATAGCATATAATGACTGAATTGTTTGATAGCCATCCCCTCTCGGGTCAGCAAATGGATCTAGCCACACCTCTATACGAGTTGAGGCATAACCAACAGTACCAAGCATAAGAAGTATAAGAGCAGCGGCAGCGGCAGCGATTATTCCAAGAATAAACCATCTATGGTTTATGCCACCAACCCATAGCATTAAGGCTGCTATACAAAGTATAATAACCATACCTGATAAGTGAGGTTCTAATAAAAGCAAGCCTAACACAGGCACTAAAAGCCCAACAAATGGGAAAACTGAATTCCATTTTCTTTGCACTGCCTTGAAATTGCTATCTATTAGCGCAGCAAATAAAATTGTAATAGCAAACTTTGCCACCTCAGAAGGCTGAAAGTTAATTGGACCTACTACTATCCATCTCTTAACATAGTTTATTTCTGGAAGAAATAGCACCACTATCAAAAGTATAACGGATATTATATAAACAACAGGCGCAAACTTTTTAAAATATTGGTAATTTACTGTGGAAACAAACATCATAACGCCTATTCCCAAAACTGCAAACATGAGCTGGCTTCTAATAAACATCGTGCTGTCATCATGATAATAAAGCGCATTTGCATAGCTTGCAGAGAACATCATTATTAGCCCTGTTCCAAGCAAAGCAAGCACTATAAGAAGAAAAGGACGATTTATCTTGCCTTCATCATGTATAAAAGGCTTTAACCCTAGAAAATTCATCTAAATGCACCTCCGTTGTTTTTATAAATATATTATTGACAATACAGATATAGCAGAGCCAATTAATGTAATAAGCGAAAATACAAAGACTATCTTCACTTCATTCCAGCCAGACATCTCAAAATGATGATGAATAGGGCTCATCTTAAACAGCCTTTTTCCCTTAGTCGCCTTAAAATAAGCGACTTGAATTACAACAGAAAGGGATTCGCATATATATATAATTCCACTGAATAGAAGTATTATTGGCATTCCAAGCCCAAAAGCCATCGCCACTACTAACCCCCCAAGGAACATAGAGCCTGTATCTCCCATAAACACCTTAGCAGGATAAAAGTTCCAAAGCAAAAACCCAAGACAAGAAGCAGCAGTCGCAACAGATAAAATGACAATCGGATATAAATCCAGCATAACAGCCATAACAATAAAACCACAAGCCGACACAAAAGTTATAGACGCAGCCAACCCATCAAGACCATCAGTTATATTAACAGCATTAACTATGTATGCAATTCCTATAACGCAAAGAGGATAATATAAAATGCCAAAGTCAATTTGAAACAAGAAAGGAATTTGCACTATAGTTGAATGATCCCCAGCATTATATAAAGTTAGCATATAAGCAGCAGCAACACCAAATTGTAGTATGAGCTTTTGAATGGCAGTTAAACCTAAGTTTTGCTTTTTACTAACTTTCACATAATCATCAAAAAAACCTATCATACCAAAGCCAATTGCCATTATAATTCCGCCGATCATCCTCATGATGATAACTCTATCCATAATAAAGTCCATTTCTGGAACTCCAACAATAAAACCAGCCACAACTGCCATAACAACACCAAGCAGCATCATAAAACCACCCATTGTTGGTGTGCCTTGCTTTTTCATATGCCAATTTGGGCCTTCTTCTAATATTGTTTGCCCATATTTTAACCTTCTTAAATACGGCACTAACCATATCCCAGACACCGCTGTTACTGCAAAGCCAATGAGTGCGGCTGTTATTATTCCTGTTTTCAACATCTACTACATCTCCTCATATATCGGCATTATAACTTCTTCTAGTCGCATTCCTCTGCTTGCCTTAAACCAGATTATATCGCCGTTTTTTATCTCTCTTAATATCTCATTTTTTAATTCGTCTTTTGATTCAAAATGCTTTGCGCTTTTGCCAGCAACCAGAGCTTCATCTATTAAATATTTAGTCGCCTCTCCACAGCCTAGCACAATATCCACAGCATAATCTGCTATCTCTCGTCCAGCCTCTTTGTGCGCAGGTTCTGTCATATCCCCAAGCTCAAGCATATCCGATACTACAAGTATTTTTCTTCCCTTAGCCTTATAGCCAGCAAGGGTTTTAACAGCGGCTAACAAAGAGTTAGGAGCGCTATTATAGCAGTCCTCCACAAACATAATACCATTTTTCTCTGTGAAGTTTTGTCGCATTCCAGAAGGTTTATAATTTTTTAGATATTTAACAGCATTGTTCTCATCAATTCCCATGCTAACCCCAATCAAAAACGCAGCTAAAGCATTTAGCACATTATGCTCTCCCATTGCTGGAATTTCTGCGTTGTAAGTTTCATTTTTATAGTTAATTGTAAAGGTAGTTTTTTCATTTTCAAAGGTTATATTTGTTGCAAAAACGTCTGCATTTCTGTTTTTAACGCCATATTTTAAGACTTTATAGTTTTTATTTTGATAGCTAGAAAGCATATCATCATCAGCCGATACTATCAAAACTGAGCCTGCCTTCATGCCATCAAGCATTTCAAGCTTAGCTTTAAATATATTTTCTCTGCTTCCTAATATTTCAACATGAGAAAGCCCAATATTAGTTATAACAGCAATATCTGGCTTTGTCGCAACAGAAAGGTTGTGTATCTCTCCAAAGCTGCTCATCCCCATTTCAAGCACAGCAACTTGATGGCTATTGTCCAGCTTAAACAAAGTTTTTGGAAGCCCTAGCTCATTGTTTAAATTCCCCTCATTTTTTAATGTGCTAAGCTCTCCTGATAGAAGGGCAGCGATAAACTCTTTTGTTGTTGTCTTTCCAACACTTCCTGTTACACCAATAACTGAAACATCAAACTTTTCTTTATAATATCTCCCAAGCTCTATATGGGCAAGCCTAGTATCCTCAACATATATAACCTTGCTATTATCTTTATAAGAAGCCTTCTTTGAAGCAACAACTAACGATACACCATTATCTATTGCGCTATCAATAAAGTTGTGTGCATCCATATTTTCGCCAACAATCGCAAAAAAGCAGTTTCCTTTTGTCGCAAGGCGTGAATCAGTCACGATTTCATTTATATCGCCATCAAAATCAGTTTCGCTGCCAAAAAGCCTTGCTATTTCGCTAATTTTCATCAAGCTCATACCTATTCTCCATCTATATTTTTTAATATATTTTCTATTATTTCTTTTTCATCAAAATGTATTATTTTATCTTTTAAAACTTGATAATCCTCATGGCCTTTGCCAAGAAGCACAAGTGTATCTTCATTATTTAATGCTCCAACTGCATATTTTATTGCAGTTAATCTGTCTGGTATTGTTATTACTTCGCAGTCTTGTTCCAAAACGCCTGCTTTGATATCTCTTATAATATCCATTGGATTTTCTGAACGTGGGTTATCCGATGTAACAATAGCAACATCACTATTCACAGTCGCTATCTTCCCCATAATGCTTCGCTTTGTTTTATCCCTATCTCCGCCGCAACCAAACAAAGCAACCAACCGTCCTTTAACTAAAGGTCTTAATGTTGTTAGTAGCTTTTCAATCGCATCTGGTGTGTGTGCGTAGTCCCTAATTATTGTGTATTTATCGCTATAGATTATTTCTGCTCTTCCAGCAACTCCCTCAAAGGATTTAAGCGAATTTATAGCTGTATCTAATTTTTCAGTAACTTTTATTATAGCACATATAGCAGCTATAGTGTTATAAATATTAAATTTTCCAATTAAAGAAGTTTCAATTCTTTTTTTAGTATTATTGTGCAATATGTCAAATGCAGTACCATTTATAGTATAATTTGGGTTTTTACAGTAATAATCAGCATTGTTATTTTCCAAACTATATGTAATGATTTCGCCTTTAAAGCTGTGTACCATCTTTTTATAATAAAGCGAGTCAATGTTTATGACAGCTGTTTTTGCCATACTAAATAGTTTTGATTTTGCCCTTGCATACTCCTCCATAGTGACATGATAGTCAAGATGATCCTGCGTTAAATTTGTAAACACAGCAACATCAAACTCTATAGCCGAAACCCTTCCTTGTACTAACGAATGCGAGGACACCTCCATAACACAATGCGTACAGCCTTTTTTAAGCATTTCTGAAAGCAGGAAAAACAATCTATCACTATCAGGAGTTGTGTGATATGATTTATACTTTAGCCCCAAAAACTCATTGGCTATTGTCCCTATAACACCAGTTTTTATCCCCATATCATTTAACATGCTATATATAAGCTTGCAAGTTGAGGTTTTTCCGTTTGTGCCTGTTACACCAATCATTTTTAGCCTTTTTTGTGGATTTCCAAAAAAGGCAGCAACAAGCTTCGAATAGCATTCCCCCAAATCGCCCTCATACACCAAGCCATATTCTTCGCTTATGCCATTTACAACAAGAACTGCACCTCTTGCGATAGCATCTTCTGTATATCGCTTTGCCCTCGCTTCATCTTTCACCGAGAGGACAAACACAAATCCTTGTTTAATATTGAGAGAGTTATTGCTAACTCCCTCAATTTCAAAGTCTTGCTTGAAGTTTAGTTTAAGATTTGAATCCAAAATAAGTTTAGAAAGTTTCATAGTAACACTCCATAAAGTATCAAAGCTATTTGTACCATCACTTTGATGGCTAAAACTTCCTTTATATTATCATTCGCTTAATTCTGAACTTTCTGGCAGAGGAGGGGCTGGAATGCTAGCAGAAGCCTCCTCATTTGGAGATGCCATCGGCGTTAAATCAGAGCTAAATGTAACTGTTACAAAGCTTCCTCTCTCAACCATCTCCCCAGCAGCTGGCTCTTGATAGATAGCTGTGCAGTTCGGCTCTTCAAGCTCTGCACCATCCACCTCAATATTAAGCCCTGCATTTGTTAATGTCTTGTTTGCTTGAGCAGATGGCAAGCCAACTATATTCGGAACTTCAACCTGCTCAGATTGCACCTCTTCTGTTGTGTATAAAACAACTGTTGAACCAGTTGGCACTTTTTGATATGGTCCTGGTATTTGCGAAATAACAAAATCTCCATCCCCAACTATTCGATATTGAAGTTGTTGTTCAGTCACAAATGAAGTCGCATAGTGAATCTGTACTCCCTCAACACTAGGCACAGTTGACTCAACTTTTGCGCTTTCTTCAGCAGTGTATTGAGGATTTATCCCAAGATAATCTAATGTATCATTCAGCACAGCACCAACAACAGGAGCTGCAAGCATAGATCCGAATGTAGTCTGCATATCATCAGGCTCATCAAACAGAATAAGCACAGCAATTTCTGGGTCATCAGCTGGAGCAATTCCTAAGAATGAAGCAATAAAGTAAACAACCTGACCATCAACAAGCTTATCAGTTTTTTCGCTTGTTCCTGTCTTACCGCCAACTCTATATCCAGGGACATATGCCCTTGAACCAGAACCACCAACACCACTAACTACCTGCTGCATCATATGTGCAACAGTGTCTGCGGTTTCTTCAGACACTACCTGCCTTTTAACAGTTGGCTCAACTGAGCTTATGATATTTCCAAATGGATCTAGCACTTCTTTAACAACATAAGGTTGCATTAAATTGCCATTAACAGCAGCTGAAACAGCTGTTATTAGCTGAATTGGTGTGACTTTTTGTGTTTGGCCAAATGAGCTGATTGCAAGCTCTAAGCCTGAATCGCCATCGAGCACTTCATATGAGTGATGAATTGAAGTTGCTTCTCCAGGAAGGTCAATTCCTGTAAGTTCTGTCAGCCCAAAACGCTCAAAGTATGTATAAAATAGGTCTGCGCCTAACATTTCCCCAACCTGCATAAAAGCTGGGTTACAAGAAAACATAACCGCTTCTGTGAAGTTTATTGCTCCATGTCCAGCAGTCTTCCAACAACCAATACGCTCTCCTGCTACGATATGGTACCCCGGGCAAGTAAACGTGTCGCCTGTCGCCTCTGTGGTGTTGCTATCAAGAGCTGCAGCTGCTGTTATTACTTTAAATACAGAGCCAGGCTCGTAAGGATCGCTTATAGCCTTGTTTCGCCACTGGTCAAACTGCGCTTGTTGCAAAGCTTTAGCATATTCCTCATCATTTAACGTTTCTTTCGCTATTAAAAGCTCTTGGTTTGTTATTTCATGATAAATCTCTAGCGGATTATTTGGGTCAAAATCTGGCTCAGAAGCCATCGCCAATATCTCGCCTGTCTTAATATTCATAACAATTCCAGTTGCCCTATTTTGCACATTATATTCTGTAATTGCCATTTCGAGATGTTTCTCTAAAAAATGCTGAACAACTTCATCTATTGTAAGAACTAAAGAGTTGCCATTTTCAGGCATATACATCTGCTGAAATGACTCATGTGTATCTCTGCCCTTTGCATCTTTGGCAGTTACTGTTTTTCCAGCTGTGCCTGAAAGTACATTGTTATAATACGCCTCAAGCCCATAAGCGCCTTGATTTTCGCTTCCAACAAAACCTAAAACCGTTGAGGCTAAGTCGCCATATGGATAGTATCTTTTTGTGCTTTCAATAAGCTCAATGCCAACAACATCATTCTCATTTATAAACTCATTTATTTTGTCTATATCTGATTTTTCAAGCTTTGATAATATCCTCTCATAATATCTCCCCTTGTTTTGGGAACGTTCTATTACTTCTGCTCTATCAACCTCAAACTCTGCACTAAAAAAATCAGCAATCAAGCCTATCTGCTCATCCTTCATTACAGCAGGCGACAAAACAACATCCCAAACTGTTGCACTAACTGCAAGAGTTTTCATATTTCTATCATAAATAGTTCCTCTATTAGGCTCTATTTCCACCATTCTATACTGCTGAGATAAGGCAGACGCTCTATACCCCTCTCCTGTTGCGCTCCCAACTTGAAGAAAAAATAATCGCCCTAATATTATTCCAACTATAAGAGCGAAAATCA
>CAYJEV010000012.1:1934-31617 GCA_964369265.1 uncultured Oscillospiraceae bacterium | reverse complement strand
ACCATATGAAACTGAATATGTAATATATGCAGTTGTGCCATCAGAGCATGATTTTAAATATCTAATTGACATAACAAAGGCTAGGCTTAGTTATTATGAGGAGATTTTCTCTCAAACTGAGGAAAGCGATTATGCCAATAGCCTAATGTTGCTAACAAATGTACAAACTGAATTCCCAACAGACACTATCAATTTGTTATCAGATTATATGAGCTATAATAAAGAAATAGATGATACAGTTAATGCGCTGTTTAAGTTTGAAGAAGAGCAAAGTGAGGATGCTGATGAAAGCGTGGAGGAAGAAGAACCAATAGAGCCTTCAAAAGACATTATAACCGAAAACAACACTGCATACACATCAGAAGGCTTCTCAATGCCTAATATACAGGATTTTGCTGAACTATATGCTATTGAGTTAACTTTAGAGTATCTAAATGAAGTGGGGTATAGCTCTGTTCAAATAATTACAAAAACAGCCACTGCAACTATAGGCGAACCACTAGCAAGCTGTTGGCATTTTAACCTGCCCGATCCAACACATGGTGATATATATAATGTAGGCAATGGGCTTATTGATGTATTATGTTTGCATGATGAATCGGCTGTTGTATTAAGCTATGTAAACGATGCTTTTTATGAAGAAAACCAGGAGTTATTATCAGAAGACGAGGTTGTTGAAGATGAAATAGAACCATTAGAAGATATTGACTATTTAACTATTTCTGTTGTTTCAAAAGATAATGTTTCCAAAAGCTTGCTTCTATCCAAGGCTTTAAACAGCCTAACAATTGAACAAGGGCAAGAGTTTGTTGATACATTTGAGGATACAGAGGCTTTTTGGGTAGATGACGAAGAGATAGTGACAGTCACAAATAATTTCATTCACTATATGAGAAATAGGGGACAAGCACACCATTAGTATTTTATAGAGAACTTAATTAAAAATATGTAAAGCAAAATAGCCTATGCGAACAAAATTCGCATAGGCTAAAGTATTGTTTAATATTAAGGATTAACTAGTTCGTTTAGAAGCAGAGGGAGTTTTTCATTCATATTCTCGCTGCTAAACTGGCAAGTACCAACAGCTTTATGACCGCCACCGCCGTATTTAAGCATTAAGCTGCCAACGTTTATGTTAGAAGTTTTGTTAAGCACAGAATAACCAACTGCACAGCTACAGCCTTCGCCACCACGTCCGCTAACAATCCAAGCTGAGATATTTTGTTCTGGATATAGGCTATATACTAAAAAACGATTTCCAGTATAGATTGGATCAACGCCCCTAAGGTCGCTAATTATAACATCTTTTTCGATTTTAGTATGTTTTTTAACCATTTCTATAAACTTCTCGTTTTGTTCCCAATATACTTCAACACGCTCTTTAACATCAGGAAGCTCCATTATTTCTGCTATATCCATATCAATACAACAGTCAATTAGCTTTTCCATTAGTGCGTAGTTAGAGATTGTGAATTCACGCCATCTGCCTAAACCAGTTCTAGGATCCATTAAGAAGCCAAGAAGAATCCAACCAGATGGATTTTGGATTTCGTCAATAGTTAAGTTAGCAGCATCAACTTTGTCAACAGCCTCCATCATAGCTTCAAGATGAGGGAATGTTTTCTCGCCACCATAATATTCATAAATAATTCTAGCACAAGAAGGAGCAAGACGGCTTTCGCCTTTGTATTTTCCAACTAGATCGTTTCTCTCATGTTCACTAGAGTGATGGTCAAACCATAAACCACATCCCTCAACATATGGTACATTAGCAAGGCAGTCATCTGGTCCAACTTCAACTAAGCCATCTTGCAGATCTTTTGGGTGAGCAAATTTCCAGTGATCAATGATGCCAGCTTTTTTTAAAAGTGCGCCACAAGCAAGTCCATCAAAGTCAGAACGTGTAATTAATCTCATAAACTTATTCTCCTTTTAGCAACGTATATAATGGATAATTTAAAATTTGAGTGTGTTTCTCAAAATATACAACATAGATATGCTTAATTATAACATAAAATATGAATAAAGTCAATTTTATTTTGATTGCATTTGTATAATAGCGTAATAAAAAATTGCCAACATTACATTGGCAATTTTTATAAAGCATTATTGTCTATCCTAGCAATAACAAAGGGAGCTTTTGAAGATAAGCGATATCTGAATATGAAGTGAAGTGTCTATACCCAACCTTTACATTAGCCTCAAGCACTAAAGGCAGGGAATATATATCAGTATTGGTTAATTCCTCAATAAATTCATCTAATAGCTGATGGCTAAAAAGCTCTTCGTCAATAACATCATTGTTAAAGTCATCAATATCATTTTGAACGGAGTTTGGAATATCAACTTTGCTAAATCTCATTTTCCCTCTATGATCTGAATTAAGCGGATCATATGTTTCTATAGTTTCTTCTTCATCATTATAATAAAAACCGCCATCATTATCTTTATAGTAGTATGAAACTTCTAGCTCAATTCTTCCAACATTATCATCATAAAGGCTGAATGTAAGTTCTTTGCCAGAATTTTTTCTTATGATTGTGTCTGTTGTCGCTTCGCCACGATAAGTAGTAGGAACATGAACATGTGTTAGAGGTGCAGTGCCATTTTCGCCAGTTAAATAGAGGATGGAAGGTCTAGGACGCAAGTTCAATTCAATTATATACCTAAACACATAAGCCATTGAAACTCTTGTATCATCTCTATAGTATTTTAGAAACTCTGGATTATCTCTAGACTCTTTTTCTATAAGCTCATTTTCAAGAAGTATGTCATTGTAAACTTCATAAAAAGCCGACCAACTGCTATTATACATCCAAGAATCAAAAGGGGAATAAAATCCATCGCTTAAAATTGGTAAGGCTGTTGTACCATCGGTAACTCCGAAAATTGTATTGTCAACATAAGGCGACCAAGTAGCTTTTGAACCCATAACATCATCAATAAATCGTCCAATATGAGATTCATTAGTGTTTAGTATCATGTTGTAAGCGAAAGGCAGATTATTATCTAATTTGCCTTCATACCCTAATACATAATCTTTAATGATGTCAGTATAGGAGCTAGTTTCGAAATCGTTGTCATTATAATAAGTGTACAGAGGGGGGGATTTGTAGTCATCAAATAAGTCAAAGCCTTTAGTGAAGATGAGCAAATCTGTTTTATCTAGCAAATCTTTTAATTCAGTCTCGCTTGCAATGTCAGATGGTCTTATGCTAATAACTTCAATATCATCAAATCTCTCATTTTCTATATAATAGCCCTGCATAACATATTCTTCAAACCAGTTGTTGTTTGTGTATCCTGTGGTAATAGCTTTAAAGCTGTTAAGGATTGTATGTGGATCACCAGCTGGGTCAATAATAAAATTTGCAATACCATTTCCAGGACCTACATATCGCTTACCATCCGTACCAAAAGTATAAGCACCACCAGTAACAAACTCAAAACTTCCATTGAGAGCGTATTCCTGATCCACACCAGTGTCTATCATTAGTGCTGAACTAGGAGCTTCCCAAGGAAGGATAGTTTTTTGAGGAGAGAGGGGAGTGTCACTATCTTCTGAATATATGCCTTTTGCAGTTGCAGCAGCTATAAATTCCTCATATTCTGCAATGCTTGTAAAAGACTGTATAGGTTCTTCGCCTTCAATATAATATCCTATCTCGCCAGTGCCATATTCTGGGATAAACTCTAAAATAGTAAATGGGTTGCTTGCAGCTTGTGTGTTAATCTGAAAAGAATTTGAAAGAGCAGCAGCAACTGCAAATCCAGCGCAGACGGCTGCTTTAATTATAGTTCTTTTAGAAATATCGAACATTATCTGTATCCTTTCAGTAATTAAGTGTTATCAATCATCTTTAAAAGTTCAGTTAAAGATGTGTTGAAGAAGGGGGAGTTGCGTAAAAATATATTCTGTGTTGCATCATATCTTTGATCTCTGTTAACATAGCCTGTTATTAGTTCTAGCGAGGTTATTTCGTCAGATTCTGCAATAATATTTAATATATCAACAGAAGCAGACATCAACGAACTAACATTTGAAGAGCTAGCAAAGCTAACTAAATCGTCATTTTCATCTGAGGTAGTAGTACCAAATAGTAGCTCATTTGTATCTGCATCCAGCTTATAAACATAAATGCTCTTGGTGCTGTCGGAATTTTTATTAACTACATAAATTGTATCGTTTTCATAAGCTATTCCGCCGTTACAATCAATAAATCTATCTTGAATTTGCGCCATAACAATTTGTGATTCATATTTTAAATCAACAGTTCTTGTTAAATCAGCATATGTTCTCGCACTTATAGACATAAAGCTTGTTATTGTGATGATAAGTACACTAGCAATAGAAATTGATATAAGCAGTTCAACTAGAGTAAAACCTTTGTTATTCATATCTATGCTCCTTTATTACTTATTAACGACCTTATGATAGCCAGTTTCAGGGACAATCTGGATTTCGACTTCAGCGTATCCAGATTTAAAGTTAATGCCTTCAATATTAGTTGGGGAAGATAAAGCTCCGTTGAGATCAAAAACTAATACAAACTTTTCCCCAATAGCTGTATAGTTGCCGTCTTTATCTAAAATAGTAATTTCTGTTGAGGCATCGCAAAGCCAATCCGATTTTTCTTCAAGTTCATCATGAAGAAACTTGCCATAATAGCCATCGTCTGTTCTTACAATCTGCATTTCAGAATTTGACTTACCACTAACTGTTGAAACACGAGCATATGAGTATAAAGAGGCAGTAGTTTCAGCCGCCTTTGATATCTCTCCAGCTGTTATTTGCGAAACAGAGGAGGTGACAAGTGGGGTTAATATGGTGATGATTAAAACAACTATCAATACTTCCACTAGGGTATACCCCTTATTATTTACTTTCATCGTGTCTGCCTCCTCCTTTCAGTTAAGATTTAAACCAGTTTCTATAAGTTACATAATTTCCAATAACAGCTTCGTCCTTAAGGTCAGCTTCGCTATCAATAGCACTATATTGATCATCTGTAAATAATACTCCAAACCTAGTATTGATAGGTGTTCCATCAGGCTGTGTGCCTGTGTATATAGCTTCTCTCATAACATCACGAACTAAATTAGCATCAGCATTTACTGCACCATTGCTTCTAACAGTCACACTGCCATTTGAGAGCACTAGACCAGTGAAATCTCTGCCAACCTCAACATTCCCAGTCGCTACAACTAAATTTACATCAGGCATAAGCTCGTTGGTGAGATAAGCAGAACTTCCAGCATTGTTTACAAAAACTGCCTTAATCTTGCCATCATCATTTGCAAATCTCCATGTATTATCAGAGCTTGGGTTATTTCTAATGAACTCGTTAACAACATTCATATCAATAATATACTCAAATGGGGTGTTTGCACCAGTTTCGCTGCCATCTTCTGTGCTTATAAGCGTTTTTACAAGGTTGTTATACGCATTTTTCATATAGTCAGCTGAGTTAATAGTTATTGGGTTAACAGCCTTTAACTCATAATTTTCACCATCTTGAGTTAATACATGACCACTAGTTTGAGAAATGCCGCTAACAGTCGAAAGGGAAGTATAGCTTGCAAGATAATCTGTTATATGTTCTGAGTTATGTTCAAAATAATCAGCAAAATAATCGTTTGCACCATCTGCTTCACTAAACTTAATGAAATAATAGACAATCTTCTGGCTGCTTCCAGGAATGTTATAAATCATAGGCATTATAGTAGCGCCATAATCTCTTAAGAGTTTATCCTCTAAAATCGGCTCATCTCGATTAAAATCATCAAGATTAGTTATAGGGTCGTCAGTTATAACAGGGTTGCTTGGGATTTCTTCTGGTAATAGTGTTGTTGGAACAAGATATGCCAGCTGATTTGGAGCAACTGAAACAGACTCACCCATTAACACACCAAAAGTGTTGCTAGGAGCAATAATAAAGCTATGCCCTGCAATCATAAGCCTATTAACTGCCGATAAATCAAGGACAGTGTTTATTCCATTTACAGTTATAGCACTGCTCTCGTTTGGGTTTTCTAAACTGTTTCCAAAACCATAGAAGTTGCCTTCTATTTTAGCAGTAGATTCAGTTCCTCTTAAATCTAAATCATTAAGAAGATAAACGCTACTATCGCTAGCAACATTTAGATTAGATTTATTTTGAAGTTCAATTCCATTTGCCCATATTTGGCTATCTTCGCTTGTATCTAGTGTGTGTGTTGTTGGAATAACAAGCTTAGTTGGTGTTATGACAGTGCCATCAAGTGTAGTAGTAGTGTTTGTGGTTGGTAAAATTAGCTCGTTTGCGTAAACATTTCCTGTGCCAAGCTTGCCAGTTAGGGTTGTAGTATTTGAAGAAATAACAGAAAAGTCTGGCA
The DNA here is from genome assembly GCA_964369265.1 of uncultured Oscillospiraceae bacterium. Taxonomy (GTDB): domain Bacteria; phylum Bacillota; class Clostridia; order Oscillospirales; family Ruminococcaceae; genus DAMCAP01. The sequence continues at coordinate 25,242 of CAYJEV010000012.1, read as the reverse complement.
GCTCCCAAAAGCCTGATATTATATCAGAGCTAGCATTTTCAAAATATTTTGGAAACTCAATAACAATATCAGTCGTTATGTTTGTGCGCAGCCTGTTGTTTGGATTTTCAAAGGAGATGCTAATTGCCTCAAAAACAATTTTCTCATCATCATATTCTATATTACCAACATTATTAGCCAGCCCAGTTATAGAAACACCTTCTAAACCGCCACTAATGTGTATAGCTCTATCGCTTTCGCTCTCGCTATTAACATTAGGAATGTAAATATCATCAGCGCTAACTCCAGCCGAAACTAAAAATCCAGCTATTATTTCAGTATCATATACATATTTAGGCTTTCCATCACTATACATACCATTTTGATATGCAATAGGGGAGGAGAGCGAAGAGCTTGGGTCTTTCCAAGCTATTATAGCATTCAGCACACTCTCTTCAAAAACTATTGTATCATCATTGAAGTTTTGAATTTTCTCTGCATATGCAACAGATACAGCATCAGAGGTCATTGAACCAAAGCCAGCCTTAACTTGTTGAGTGACTTCGTTGGCATCATAGAAGTTTTGAATGCTGTTGCTTTCGGTTGCAGATAATAAAAAGCTGGTGTAAGCCATATATAAAATTGCAGTTCCAAGAGCTGTCAGAAAGAACATTGCAATTATAACTGTTATCAAAGTTGCACCACGATTGTTAAGAGAACCGCTTAATTTTTTTTGCAAATTATCCCTTCTTTCAAAATTAGTCTAAAATTGAGCTGTTAAGAACCTTTATTGGTGTCTTTAAATCAGCTTCATCATATAAAGTTATGGTTACATTAAAAAGCCTATCTTCTTTTTCACCATCGCCTATTTGAATTGGTGTGAAGCTGCCTGAGCTTGCGTTGTAGCTAACAATTTGAGTTGAAGCAGCACCTGTCAAGTTTTTATCAAGGTTGGTGATAACGTCAGTTTCATATTTATTGTTAGTTTTAGGCTCATTTAATGTAACAGAAGCAGTATAATTTGTTTCATAAGCCTGAAGCTCTGATTCAGTAAGCTCTGCATCAACTTGCTTTATTAAAGCAACGCTTGTTGGAACTTTTGAAGTGTTGTTTATAACTATTTTATCTTGTGAATTATACCAAGGATAAAACAAAATATAAAAATTAGTCTTTGCTTTGCTAACATCATCAAATTCTGCACCACTAGATGGTGTTAGGCTAATGCTGTCAGTATCCTTTGGCCAGTTAAAAAAGGTGTTAGCAATACCAGCCTCAATATCTTCATCTGCATTTGGAGCAGGGAAGTTGTAGGTGTACTGATATTTTAGTGTTGCGGATGTATTTCCATTAGCAAGCTTTGCGATATCGACTGTAATTTGTCTTGATTTAGTTGTAAGCCTTTCTTTAAAAACTAAAGGATCGCTTATGTTATATCCTAAAGTAGCGGCTTCAATCAAGAATGCTTCATATGATAGCTGGTCATTGTCTTGATGAGCTTCTCTTGATTGTACACTCATATAGTCAATAGGAACATTAGTAAATAGCTCCTTTTCGTTTATGGAGGAGTTACTATCTTTAGTAAGAGAAACAGTTGCTCTATATGTTGAGTATTCTCCCTCAACACCATTAAAAACTATATCATATGGAGGTGCAGTTTGGCGAAAATCTGATTCATGATAATTATCCCCATGATACGCAAAATATCTTCCTTGAATATCGCTATTGTCTGCTCCCATGCCTTTTAAGATAAACGGGCTTTTCCCTCTTAACCAATCATCGAAATCGTGGCTTTCAATTTGTTCAGCAATGTTTTCAGTGATTAGGTTTGTTTCGCTAAGCTCCATGCTATCAAAAAGTATTCTAGATGAGGAGATAAATAGGCCTGCAATAGGAATTATTATAATCGCTAAAATTGAAATGCTTATAAGCAACTCAACCATACTAAAGCCTTTATTGTTATTCATTTGTAGCCTCCTATGTTAAGTGCTTTTGATGATAGTGTTTACTGCGTTATAGTGCTACCGAACGGGTTCGGTACGCCTAAAGGAACTTCTGGAACTGGCAGAGGTTCATACTCTGAACCAAAATAATCAAGATAATACTTAATTACACTCATATTAACTGATAAATTTCCAGTTGTTGCATCGTATGTTAGGTTTACAACGTCTGTTGAAGTTGGCTGATAACCAGAATAGATATAATCTAGTGCGTTTTTCATTTGGGAATAATTAAATGTTCCTGTAACAGCAGACTGAGTTGAAAAAGCATAAATATGCTCATAATTTTCGCCTATTATGTCAGTAAAATGAACAGGGAAGTCCATAATAGCAATTGGTTGAGAGAATGAAAGCGCACTAACATTTCCTCCAATAGTATTCTCAAGCCCTAAAGTCCACATTATTATGTCTTCCTCGCGAATAGCAACAGGATAAGTATCCATTTCTTTGTTTATATAGTTGCTGTCTTCGTTTATTGACTCTTGATAGTAATCTATATTTTGTGTATGCATTTCTAAAGTTGCTATTTCGGCTTCTAGCGACAAAATCTCAATCTGCATAACATCTTTTGTGTTTTGCAGAGGCATAGTTATAAAAACATACATTAAAATCACAATTAGCACTCCCAAAATCATAAGCAGTTTATGGCTTTTCTTTAAAGAAGTTTTTTTCATTTATAATCACCCTTTCTGCTCTATTCTGCAACAGCCCATTCATCTTCTAAAGGCTGTTCTTCATATAAAGGAGCATCCTCAACCTCTGAATCATACTGACAAACAACAGTAAATGAAGTTGTTGGAACTCCGCTTTCATTTATGCTCTCGCTAACGCTAGATGTTGAAATCACAGCAATGCTCTCGAAAGTTCTAAGCTGTGAAAGCACAACAGCAGCATCTGCCATTGTACCAACTTCAATGTTAAGGATAATACCAGCATTGTCGCAAGCGGCAGATAAAAGAATTAGATTAGTAGGCATTTTTGCCTCAAGCTCTCCTAAAAACAGCCTTAATTCGGAGTTTTTATTGTGAGCAAGAGTTGAAAGAGCCTCAAAATTTTGCTGCGCTAAATCATATTCAGCATAAGATTCATACACAATTAAAACTGGCTCAAGCTCTGCCTTTCTGTCCCTAAGCGCAAACAGCTCATTTTGTACTGTTATATAATCAAAAATGCTATATCCAGACATTATCGCCGCTATTACAAGCAAAACAATAAATGTTATTAAGGCGGACTTATCTGCGCTAGGCATTGTTAGTTTACGGCTGCCTTTAATTTTCGCCCCAGTAAACTCAATTTCAATAGGGGATAATAATGAAGCTGCACAGCTTGCATAGAACATTGCGTTTTCGCCTGAAATTATTGAATCTAAATAAGGTATTTCAGCTAAGGTAACAACCTCGCTTTCGGTAACACCAGCAATGCCTTCTTTAAGTCCAACAATATTTGCGCCAACATTCAAAAGAACGACTTTATCTATATCCTTATTCTTGTTAGAGGATTTAAAAAGGTCAATCGCTCTTTCAACGCCGGTTGAAATTCTGTTTATTGGGTTTTCATAAATATCAGGCATGAGCTGATTATTGACATAATCTTCATCTTCCATCAAAGGAAGGGCATTGAGAATATGCTCCTCCTCAAAGCCTTCTTTATACATGATGTTGTTAATCATATCATCGCTGCCGCAAGGGATAGTTCTGTGCATTAACAATAAGCCATCAAGCATGAAAGTGACTAAGGTTTGTCGTGTATCAACGCTTAGATACATAACTGTACCGTTGTTAGGAAGCTTCTTGAAAAGCTGATACTCGCTATTGGCTGTGTAGTCAAAGGCTTCAATTTTAAAGTTTGCAAATTCAGCAAGCTTTTCATAATCTTTAATGAGTTGCTTTGGAACAGCTGTTAACAAGACTGGGACTTCATCTTTGCCATTAACAACTCCAAGAACTGTGTGAGTAATGCTGTAGTTAGTGAGGTCAATAGGGAAGTACTCTGCTATATTAGTCGCTATAATTGAGGCAACTTGCTTTTTCTTAACTGGCGGTAAATTAACTTTACGGCTAGCAATCTTAGGGGAGGACACAACAAAAACAACATCTCTAATCTTAGTGATGCCATTTTCTAACAGTTGTTCATTGATAACGCTTGCGAGAAGTTCAGGGTTTGAAATGCTTCCATCAGCTATAACCTGATCTGGAGTTGGGAAGGTAAGACTTTTGTTTATTACAACAGTCTGGTTACGCTTTGAAACTAAACAGATTTTCGATAATCTATCACCAATTTCAATACTAAGAACTTGTTTTTTCATATGTTAGCTCCATTCTTAATGAATTGCATAATATATTTCTTAACTTTAATAAAAGCTTATTAAAGAAAATTTTCTGATTTAAATAGTTAATATAGAAAGATACCAAGATATTAAGCTATCTCCCCATATAAATGAGATAAAAACTCCAATAGATAAATAAGGGCCTAAAGCGAGAGTCCTGTCTGCACCAAAAAACTTCATTCTAATTAGATGAATAACAGAGCCGACAATACACGCTATTAAAAAAGAAGCGATAGTTGGTAATAAGCCTAAAAACAAGCCACAACCAAGCATCATCTTTACATCTCCTCCGCCCATAGCATCTCCGCCAGAGAAGAAAACAATAATAAATAACAAACCACTAATAGAAATCATGCCTAAAAGATGGTTTTTCCAATCGGATAAGTTCAAAAATAACATAATAGCGCCTAAAATGAACAAAAATCTTGAAATTTCAGGCAAAATCTCTTGTGTTCTAAAATCAATAACAGATAGAACAATAAGGGTGGAGCTTAAAATTGCGCCAAGAATGGCAGTGCTTGTCAGCCCATAATAATGAAAGACTATAACCCAAAGCAAACCATTAAACGCTTCAATTAAAGGATATTGTATAGAAATTCTGCTCTTACACTTGCTGCACTTTCCTCCAAGAAAAATCCAGCTAAAAAGAGGAACAAGCTCATACGGCTTTAGCTTTTTGTTGCAACTAAAGCAATGAGATGGCTCTGTTATAATGCTCTGCCCCAAAGGCAGCCGAAGAATGCAGACATTTAAAAAGCTCCCAACAACGATACCAAAAAGAGCCACATAGGCATACATTAAAATCTCTATAATATGCAAAATATTAGCCCTCCCGATTAAAAATAATAAATCCCTATAAATACTCTAATACATAGGCGTGTTTTCACGCCTATGTATTAAGAAAAATAAGTCTAGCTTAAATAACTATGTAAGATTAGTCGATACCAATACCATCTGGACCCCAGTATTCAGAATCAGGATCAGTTAATTCTACAGCACCTGTATCAACTGTGATTTTGAACTCAAAATCCTCGTCATTACCATTTCCAGATTGAGCATCATCAACATTATCGATATCTGTCCAGCCCATAACTTCTGCTATACTATTTTCAACTGATTCATTAGAAGACTCAGCAGTAGCACCGCTCACTTCAAGTGAAGCTGTGCCAGCAGTACTAGTATGTGTTGTCCATTTAACAATGTAAGTAGCGCCAGCTTCAATTTCGTTTCTTGGGTCAGCGATAGCAACAGTAGCAGCTCTCATAATGCTTGTAGCTACTTGAAGGTCGTTGGACTCGCGAGAACGCTCAACATATCTTAGGTATTGAGGAGCAAGAACGCCAGCAAGTACAGCGATGATAGCAACAACGATGATAAGCTCAACTAATGTGAAACCTTTATTATTTTTCTTGTTGCTTTTTAGTTTTTGGAATAAATTCTTCATTTTAAAAACCTCTTTCTTTTGTTTAGATAAATATATAAATCTCTAAGCTCTAGAGAAATTATAACAAACTTATAATGCGTTTAGTCCATCGTAGATTGATGTCATCGGCCACATAACTGCGGCAATTATTGTTATGATGATAACAGCGAGGACAACGATTAGTAACGGCTCCATTGCAGCCATAACAGTTGCAGTTGTCTGCTCGACATCATCGTCGTAGTAGTCGGCTAGCTTAGTTAACATGCTTTCAAAATCGCCTGATTCTTCGCCAATTTTTGTCATATGATTAACTAAGTTAGGGAAGACAGCAGTTGCTTCAAGCGCTTCGGAAAGGGGAGTACCCATTGAAACCTCGTCTTGAGCAGTCGCCATAGCCTCTCTAAACTTAATATTGGTCATAGTTTCCGAAACTATACCAATAGCATCAATTAGTGGCAAGCCAGCAGCGATTAAAGTTGATAAAGTACGGCACATTCTCGCAGAAGCAGTTTTAGTTGAGAGCGTTCCAAGCATAGGTGTGTGAAGTATCATAATGCTAAAAAATGCCCTACCAAATTCTGTTTTAGAAAACCTAAATAACAAGAAGCAAACAGCGAAAATGGCTAGTGTAACCGACACCCAATTTAGTTGCATATACTTGCCAGCATTTATAACTATAAGCGAGAAAGCTGGCATATCAACATCAAGGTCAGCTAGAATTGACTCAAAGTTTGGCACAACAAAGGCAAGCATACCAATAATTACTATTATCGCAATGATAAGCACAACAATCGGATAAGCAGAAGCCCTCATAACAATGCCCTTAAGCTTTGCTTCTTTTTCAAATTGAGTTGCCATTCTATCGAATGAGATATCTAAGTTACCAGAAGCTTCTCCAGCAGCCACCATCGTTATAAAAAGCTCCGAGAAAATCTTTGGATGTTCAGCCATAGCCTCTGAAAGGGAATTACCTTGTCTTATGCTTGTGCTGCATTCAGCAATTGCCCTTGCGAGCATTTTGTTTTCGGTTTGCTGAGCGAGCATATCAAAAGCAGAAACAACAGGCACACCAGCAGAAGAAATGCTTGTAAACTGGCGACAAAATATTGAAAAGTCACGAGATTTAGGCTTTCTTGTCATTATTTCAGCATTTAAGTCAATGCTATTTGCTGAAACTGCCTTTATGCTAACAGGGGTCTTATCTTCTGACTTTAAAAAGGCATATATAACATTGATATCATCAGCCTCAAGCCTACCACGACTTGTTTTGCCTTTTGAATCAACAGCAGTATATGAAAAATGTGGCAATATATCCCTCCTTTGTTATTTTGAGAGTATGGTTAATTATCCGAGCAGTTTTTTGGAAAGTGCAGCCCTATCTTGCGCAAACAAAAGGGCGTTTTCGTTAGTAATTTCGCCAAGCATAGCAAGCTCTGCAAGGGAATCGTCCATTGTTCTCATTCCAAGTTTAGAGTTTGTAAGCATGGTTGAAGGGATTTGATAAGTTTTGCCCTCTCTTATATTATTCCTAATTGCAGTGTTGGTAAACATAACTTCAAAAGCTGCGATGCGTCCAGTTCCGTCGGCTTTTGGAAGCAATTGCTGAGAAACAACGCATTCAAGCACCTCAGCAAGCTGAGTTCTAACTTGTTGTTGCTGATGAGGAGGGAAGACATCAATAATACGGTCAATTGTGTTAGCAGCGCCGACTGTATGCAAAGTTGAGAAAACTAAATGCCCAGTTTCAGCAGCAGTAACAGCAGTCGCTATAGTATCGAGGTCACGCATCTCACCGACAAGAATAACATCAGGGTCTTGTCTAAGTGCAGCTCTTAGCGCATTAGCAAAGCTTAATGTATCCTCGCCAACCTCTCTCTGATTAACAACAGAGTTTTTATGAGTGTGAAGATACTCAATAGGGTCTTCAAGGGTTATAATATGCTTTTTATATTTTTCATTTATTTCGTTTAGTAAGCTTGCAAGAGTTGTCGACTTACCGCTACCTGTTGCTCCTGTTACTAAAACTAGCCCACGTCTTTTCTCTATCATCTTAATAATAGCAGGAGGAAGCTTTAATTCAGCAGGGGAAGGTATTCTTGTGTTAAGCAAACGAGCAGCCACAGCATAAGAACCTTTTTGAGAAAAGGCGTTTATACGATATCTGCCAAGCCCCTCAACAGAATAAGCAAAGTCCACCTCGCCTTTTTCATCAAGGATAGTCATTAGCGAAGGGGAAGCTATCCCCTCAAGCAAATGCTTTATATCGGATGGTGAGAGGGGAGTGGAGGTTATTGGCAGTAAAGCGCCGTTTATACGTCCAACAGGAGGGATATTTGCAGTTATATGAAGGTCTGAAGCACGCTTTTCGGCAGCAACAGCAATAATTTCATTAAAAGTTTTCATAAAACTCTCCTTTATTTTTTAGCAACAAGCTTAAACATCTCATTAAGTGAAGTCACGCCTTCTGCAACAAGGTTAGAAGCGCTTGCAACAAGCGTTCTCATGCCATTTGAAACAGCGATATCGGTTATTTCTTCAGTTGATGAGTTATTAAGTATTGCACGTCTAACCTCTGGAGTAACCTCCATAATCTCATAAACACCAATACGTCCAAAATAACCTGTGTCATTACACATAGGACAACCGCAAGGCTCATAGATAGTAACAGGGTGTTCAGTTGGCAGGTTAAGCATGATAAGTTCAGTATCTGTTGCTTGTCTAGGCTTTTTGCATTCAGGGCATAGCCTTCTAACAAGCCTTTGGGCTATTATACCGACAATAGAGTCAGCAAGCAGATATGGCTCAACGTCCATTTCAAGCAAACGAGTTATGGTAGCAGCAGAGCTGTTTGTATGAAGTGTACTAACAACCAAGTGTCCTGTGATAGATGCTTGAACAGCAATAGAAGCTGTTTCTCTATCACGAATTTCTCCGACCATTATAATATCAGGGTCAAGACGAAGGATAGATCTAAGTGAGTTAGCAAAAGTAAGGTTGCTCTTTGGATTAACCTGCACCTGATTAACTCCTGCGATAGTTGCCTCGATAGGGTCTTCAACTGTTACTATATTAGATTCTTCTTTATTTAGCTCAGAGATAGCAGCATAAAGTGTTGTCGATTTACCGCTACCAGTAGGGCCAGTAACAAGAATAATTCCGTTAGGGTTTGAAAGGATGTTATCAAATGTTTCAAGCTCTTCTTCTCTCATGCCAAGCTCTTCTTTTGAAAGAAGCAAGCCGCCAGAAGAGGAGATACGCATAACTATTTTCTCGCCATATTTAGTTGGAATAACAGCCACACGCACATCATACTCGGCTCTGTCCATAGAAATAGAAAATCTACCATCTTGAGGACGACGTCTTTCGGATATATCCATGCCACTCATAATCTTTACACGAGTTACAAGGGCTGGTAATAAGTTGATGTCATAAAGCATTTTTTCAGCAAGTACGCCATCAACTCTGTAACGAATACGCACTTGTTTTTCTAATGCATCGAAATGTATATCACTAGCACGTTGACGAACAGCCTGCTCAATAATTGAACGAACTAACTTAACGATAGGAGCGCTTTCTAAATCTTGAAGATTAGAAGTATCTTCTTCTTCGATTTGTTGAATTTGTTCCTCTCTGCTCTTAACATATTGTTCAGCAGCAGACATAGCCTCTCCAGTACCAAAATGCTTATCAAGCACAGCGTTTATCTCGCCGATTGTTGAGATACGAGGCTCAATCATGCAGTTAGTTATGATAGCAATATCATCCTGAGCAGCCATGTCAATCGGATTTGACATAGCAAGCAAAAGTACATTAGGATTGTTGTCGCTATATCCTAAAGGAAGCACATTATGTTTTCTAAGAATGCTACCACTAACAAGCGAAATAATCTCAGGAGGGATTTTAGTTCCTCTAAGATCGACTCTTGGGATATCAAGTTGTAGTTGAAGCACATCAGCTATGTCACTATCAGTTACATAACCTAAATCAATAAGAGCATCACCAAGCCAGCGACCCATTTTCTTTTGATGGACTAAGGCTTTTTCAAGCTGGTCTTGAGTAATAACATTCTTTAAAATTAGTAGATCACCAAGACGGTATCTTTTAAGAGATTCTTTAATCATTATAGTATCACCTTACTTTGAAAGATTTAAAGCACAAAGAAATAGCTTTTGTTGTTAATTTGGTTGTTGGTAACTTATTAAATGTAACATATGTTATATTACTTCATTAAAAGTATAACATGTAATTCATAAAAAGTCCATAGTTTTGCGTAAAAAATAAATATAATTTAATTAAATGAAAATTCTTTGGTTTTTATGCATGATTAAATTAGTTTGAATTATCATATGAAGTTAAAAATGCTAGTTTTTTAGAGTCGATTTGGTTTAAATGATAAAAATATAAGTTTCTTTTCTTCGGTTCTTTATTTATATTAAACCATAGAAAACAAATTAAGTCAAATGTAATTAGAGTAATTAAAACTGTATAAATATAACAATGTTTGAATGTCAAACAAAAAGCATTTATTTGACAAAGTCAAAGTTAGCGAAAAATTAAAATAAAATATGAACAATCATAATAGTTCAAACTGGTTTTTCTTAAAGCTTATAATCTTATCTTTTTGCATTCGAGAAAGTTCAGCGGACAAAGCGCTTCTATCAACACAAAGATAATTTGCGAGCTGTTCTCGGTTAAGGTTTATTGTAAGCTTATTTTCGCCTTTTGCATACAGTTTTAAAAAATGTAGAGTTTTTTCTCTAATGCTTCTTTTAGAGAGAATGTCTATTTTTTGATTAAGTAGCAAATTCTTATTGGCGATGATAGAAATGAGATTTGAGATGAGCTTGCTATGGAAGGTGCAGCTGTTTGAGCATACGTTAATTACCTTAGCATAGTCAAGAAACAATACCTCGCAGTTACTTGTTGCTATAACTGTAACGGGGCTAGCCCCAATACCAGCGCAGACTATACTTTCAGCGAAGATATCATTTTGAGCTAGCTCTGATACTATTAGTTGGTTTCCCTCTAAGTCATTTTTTATTATATTTGCACTCCCTGAAATTAGAACACCTATTTTTGAGATAAAGTCTCCAGCCATTATAATAGTTTCGTTTTTTGTATATTTCTTTGCTGAAGAATTTAAGCAACTTAATATACTTGCAAACTCATTTTCTTCAATTTCGCTAAAGATTGGATTGAATTTTAAAATTTCAAAATATTTTTTCATTTAATCATCCTTTCGTTGTAATTACAACTGAATTATTACTTTTATTATACTATACTAATCTTATAAAAAGCAACAAGGAGATTAAAGGAATGTCAAGAAAAATAATACAAATTGATAGTGAGAGATGTGTTGGTTGTGGTCTGTGCGCAAATGCGTGTCAGCAATCTGCAATAGAGATGGTTGAGGGCAAGGCCAAGGTGGTGAGGGATGATTATTGCGATGGTATTGGCAATTGCTTGCCAGTATGTCCTGTTAATGCGATAAGCTTTTCAGACAGAGATATTATAAACACAAAACCGCTTACAAATGAAGGATGCCCTGGAAATAAACAAATTAAGCTCGAGAGAAATGACAATAAACTTCAAGCCTCAGCTTCTGCATTAAATCAATGGCCAGTGCAAATTAAGCTTATATCGCCAAATGCCGATTGCTTCAATGGCTCTGATTTATTGGTTGCAGCCGATTGCACAGCGTTTTCATATGGAAGTTTTCATAATGACTTTATGAAAGGAAAAGCAACTATAATTGGTTGTCCGAAGCTTGATGAAGGAGATTATGCTGATAAGCTAACTACTATTATAAAAGAAAATAATATAAATTCAATGACTGTTGTTAGAATGGAAGTTCCTTGTTGTGGAGGAATTGAAAGAGCTGCCAAAACAGCATTAACCTTATCTAATAAGCAAATTCCGTTTAATGTTGTAACAATATCTTTAGATGGAAAAATACTCTCGTAGCTTCTGCTATGAGGGCATTTTTTTGGCTTTAATAAATATCTAAATCTTCTGCGAAAGCAATATTTCCTGAAAAGTTCTTTTTGACATCGGCAATCATTTCATTTTTCGCTATTTCTATTTTGTCATATAAATCATTTGTATATGTATTTATATCAAACATAAATAGATGATGATACATAACAAGGAGTTTTGGTTTTGCTTTATCTGCAATAATGCCAAGCTCTAAAGCTGAGGTATGAACAGAAGAATGATACTTTTGCCAGTGTAATTCTCGCTTTTTAAGCCCTTCAGTATGGTATGATTCGTGAATTAAAATATCAACATCTTTGCTAGCTTCAACTAAAGCTTCGCAGGGATATGTATCTCCTGAAATTACAATAGTTTTGTCAGGTGTGTAAAACTTATAAGCGAGAGATGTTCTAAAAGAGCCGTGAATAACAGGTAGCGCCTCAACTTCAACATACTCGTCCTTATATACGACGCCACAAGCTATTTCATTAACTTCAACTTTTATCCCTTCTTTGTTCGCTTCCTCAAAGCCGTTTAATCTTTCGTTTATATCTTCTTTATATGCTAATAAAATGTGATTTACCATATCCTTAAGTCCTGTCGGCCCAATAGCCTTTATAGGAACTTGTCGTTCCATGACCCAAGGGGATAGTATTAAGTCAGCCAGTCCAAGAGTATGATCGGAATGGAGATGAGTTATAAAAACTCGTGATAGCTTTTCGGATTTTAGCGCTGTAATTCCTTTGTGATATGCTTTTGTCGCTTTTCTGACAACTCCAGCACCACAATCTACAATATATGCCATTTCGTCGACAATAACTGCCACACTAGGCCCGCTTCGATCTGGGTCTGTATTAGGAGTGCCTGATCCTAACATAACAACTTTAGTTCTAGAATTATTCATTTCGTTGCGTCTCCTTTTAAGTGAATTTAAATTTATAGATATGCAGTATTGATTTTTTGCCTAAAAAACACTATACTGTGATAGTAACAAAAATATGTGAGGTTTGCAAATGGAAATTATAGTTTTTTTATTAACAGCGCTAATACTGCTGATTGTAATAGTTCTTGTAATAGGATTTGGGGCGTATTTTAAGGTGAAAAACTCGGTTAAAAAGTTTGCGCCAGAGCTTTCTAACGTTAAAAATTTGAAAGAGCTTGCTAAAAGACAAGAAACAGAGCTTAGGGAAACGCCGAAGTCTGTTAGTGGTATGGAGGCTATTGAGCGTCCACGAATTGAGAGAGATTTCAAAGATATGTCACTTGATGAGCTAAAAAATAGAAATGCAGATGAAGTATTTGCATATTTTAAGGCGCTTGAAACAGGAGATGATAGCTATTTTGCAAAAAATGAGTCGGTTAACGATCAAATTAGCAAGCTTTCTAAAGAAACTAGCAAGAACAAAGAACAGTATAAGTCACTAAAAATACATAGACAATCTGTTAGTCGCTACGAAAAAACTAACGATGTTCCGAGAATAACTTTTCAAATGGCTGTTGAGTATATAAGAAAAGATGGATTTAAATACCAAACTAGAATCACAACACAATGGATTTATCTTCCAGAAGCAGCTAATTTTAGTGGTAAAGGAAATATATCTTTTAACTGCAAGAATTGTGGTGCTCCAATAAGCAACATACAAAACAAAGAATGCGAGTATTGCCATAGTGGTGTCGAGATTGACTATACAAAAGCATGGGAGCTTAGCAGCATTGAAGAGGATTAGTGGTAGATAAATTGAGTGTTGTGGAGGTGGGAGATTGAACGCTAAAGTAACAAAACTTTTATGCTGTAATATTGCTTTACTAGAAGGGGAGCACCCATTAACAACAGCTGAATGGTCAAAGCTAGCCTCAGTTTTAATGCAAAATAAACTAGCACCTAAACATTTGTTAGAAATGGAGAAAAAAGAGCTCGAAAATTTATTCTCTCATACTATTGCTGATAGAATAGAAAAGCTGTTAAATAGAGAAATAAGACTATTTAATGCTATTGATTACTATGAGAAGCAAGGAATAAAAATCATAACGAGGGCAGAAGAGAATTATCCTTCTAATATAAAAGCTAAGCTTAGTAAAAATTCCCCTCCGTTATTTTATTACTTAGGAAATATAAGCTTGCTTAAAAAAGAGCTTATAGGGGTTGTAGGCTCTCGAAATGCTAATGATGATGACATTAGCTTTGCTGGCCGCATAACTAAAAATGCTCTCAATAAAGGGTATGGAATAGTTAGCGGAGGAGCTAGAGGAATAGATAGTGTTGCTAGAGATGTATGTTTAGAAAACGATGGAGAGATAGCCGAGTATATCGTTGGCTCTTTAGTCGATAGACTTAGTAATATGGAAGTTCAGGCAGGGATTAAAAGAGGAAAAATGCTTTTGCTTTCAAGCTCATCTCCAATAGAGGAGTTTTCAGCTAGAGAAGCAATGATAAGAAATAGTTATATTTACGCAGAATCTAAAGCCACTATTGTTGTTAAATGTGATTATAAAAAGGGAGGCAGCTGGAATGGTGCAATTAACGCCATCAAAAAGAATTATGTCCCAGTATTTGTGTGGGGAAATGAGGGATATGTTGGCAATATAGAGCTTTCTAAAAATGGTGCTATGCCAATTGATAGTTATTTTGACTTTAATATTCAGGAGTATGAACAAACAAAGCTTGGATAGCTGATCGTAGATAACTGATACAATAAAATTAAAACCACCAATTATCAAAAGTTGGTGGTTTTATAATTTTATATATTGAATAAGCCTTCAACGCTTAGATATCTTTGTCCTGAATCTGCGAAAATACCAGCAATAATCTTGCCTTTATTCTCTTCTTTGTCTGCTAGTTTTTTTAGAGCACAAGCAACAGCGCCAGATGTAATGCCAACTAAAACACCTTCATTTTTGGCGAGATATCTCACCATTTCAAATGCTTCCTCTGTTTTAACAAGCATGAACTCATCAATTATTTCTTTATCTAATGTTCCAGGCAGAAAACCAGGTGCAAGACCCATCATTCTGTGAGCGGTAAATTCACCTTTAGAGTAAAAAGGAGCTTCAAAAGGCTCTATACCAACTAGCTTAATGTTCGGATTTTGTTCTTTTAAATATTTTCCAGTGCCACAAATTGTTCCGCCAGTTCCAACGCCAGCAACAAACATATCAAGTTTGCCTTCGGTATCCCTCCATAGCTCAGGGCCAGTGTTTTTATAGTGAGCTGCTGGATTATCCATATTGTAATGCTGCCCAACATAGAAATAGTCAGGGTTTTCAGCGATAATTTCCTGCATTTTAGCTTTTGCTCCCTTTGTTCCAAGCTCCTTAGGCGTTAGAACGATTTCAGCTCCTAGAGCTTTCATTATTTGGCGGCGTTCAATGCTTTGAATTTCAGACATAACTAAAATTGCTTTATATCCTTTTAAGGCTGATATATATGCTATTGCCATTCCAGTATTGCCGCTGGTAGACTCAATTAATGTTGAGCCTTTCTTTATGTCTCCACGCTTCTCAGCTTCTGTAATTATATTAAAAACAGGTCTGTCTTTTAGGCTAAAAGGGTTAAGAAACTCACATTTTGCATACACTTCTGCATGATTGCATAAACTGCCCAACCTAACTAAAGGAGTATTACCAATAAGCTCTGAGATATTATTATATACATTCATAAATTTAACACCTTTCTAACATCAAAATATACCATATAAGAAAATTATAGGTTAATGCTATATTATCACTATTTTTTTTAAACTTCAAGCGAAAATAAATTGTTTGATAGCGAAAAAAAGATTAAAATCTATTGTTGTTTTGAAGTTACTATGTTATAATGAGCCTTGCACGGAGAATTGTGTCAGAGTTAACTAGAACTTTGGCTTAATGACTTAGCAATAAATGCCTTTGAAAGGGGAAGTCATGTTAAAACAATCTGGAAAGATACACTATGCTTGGATTATTGTGATAGCCGGTTTTTTAACAACAGGAGCATCAGTTGGATTGTTAAACAACTGTGTCAGTGTGTTTATAAAGCCAGTAAGCGAGGATTTGGGTTTTCTCAGAAGCGAATTTACTTTGTACCAAACTATTTCTACTCTAACATCAGTTCTTTTGCTTCCATTATTTAGCGAGGTTTACGCAAGGCTTAATTTGAAAAAGGTGATTTTTATTGGGTCAATAATTGGCTCGGCAGCACTATACTCCTATTCTTTCGCTAGGCAGTTATGGCAGTTTTATATAATAGCCTTTATATATGGCATATCAATTAACTGTATAGCAATGACAATAGTAGGTTTGATAATAAACAAGTGGTTTAAAGATAAAAAAGGTGTTGCCTCTGGCATTGCCTTTGCAGGCTCTGGGTGTTTTGCGGCAATTGCTGTGCCTATCTTAACTCAAATTATAGACAATTATGGCTGGCAATATGGATATATGGCAATTGGAGTTTCTGCTATTGTGATTCTTTTGCCAACAACTTTATTTTTAATCAAGATAAACCCTTCAGATATGGGATTAAAGCCTTATGTTTCTCCTAAGAAGAATGAGGAGAAAGTCACTATGTTTAAAGACACATTAACTGGTATTAGGCTTTCAGATGCAAAGAAAACGCCGTGTTTTTGGACATTTATTCTGTGGTCATTCTTGATGGGTTTTGTTTCAATGGGTATGCAGCCTCATACAATGGCATACTTGACTGATATAGGATATGATAATACATTTTCCTCTTTAATGGTTTCAGTTATAATGATTGGTATGACAGCTGGGAAGCTAATTCTTGGATATATCTTTGATGAAGTCGGAGCTTTCAGAGGAGCTTTAATTGGCACTAGCGCTGGACTATTTGCTGCAATATTAGTGTTGTTTGCTGGCAATTCAACAATATTTGCAGTTGGTTACTCACTATTTATTGGAATATCCTGTTCAACAGGCACAGTCGCAGTAAACTATTTATCTGCTTCGTATTTTGGAGATTTAGATTTTGCGAGGATACTGCCAATGGTATCAATGGCGTGTTTGTTTGGAGTATCTCTAGGCTCGCCATTTTCAGGGCTTATGTTTGACTTAATGGGCAGTTATACTATAGCGTGGTTAATATATTTAGTGCTTGCAATAGTAGCACTTGGTGTTATATATTATACTGACAAAAGCACAAAAAAACTTGAATTTGAAATAGTAGAGGTTAAGTAGTAGTGGAAAATTTTATTTTTACAGTTAATAGCGTTATTCCTTTATTTTTATTAGTTGCAGTTGGTTATTGGGCGAGGGCATTTAAAATAATACCTGGCAACTTCCCAGAAATCCTAAACGCCTTTGTTTTTAAGCTTGCGATACCATTATCGCTTTTCAGAACAGCTTACAATACAGATTTGGTCAGCAACTTTGATTTAAAGCTAGTCGGCACAGGGGTTATGGCGGTGTTTGCAATTGTTGGTGCTTTATGGTTAATTGTGCCACGTTTCACAACAAGACCAAAGGCTGGCTCAATAATACAAGCTTGTTATAGAACGAATATAGTGCTTTTTGGATTAGCACTATGCACAAACTTGTTTGGAGAAGAGAATATTGCTCCAATGGCGGTTCTTATTGCAGTAATAGTCCCTTTATTTAATATTATTGCTGTTATTGTGTTGACAATAATGGGGGACAACAGCTCTGAGGTTCCATCAGTTAAAGAGCTCACCATATCAATTTGCAGAAATCCGTTAATATATATGACAGTTCTAGGTATTATATTTTCAGTAGTTGGAATTAAACTGCCACACGTTATATATGCTCCGGTTAATGACCTGGCTTCTTGTGCAAATCCGGTTGCAATGATATCCTTAGGAGCTCAATTTAGCTTTGGTAGTGCGTTAAAAAATGTTAAAATCAACACAATAGTTGTTATTACACGCCTTTTCTTAATACCAGCCTTAGTGCTTCCTGTGTTTATTGCTTTAGGCTTTAGAGGACCAGAGCTTGGCGCGTTGTTTGTAGGCTTTTCTTCACCAACAGCGACAAGCAGCTTTGTAATGGCAAAGAATTTAGGCTGTGATGCTGATATAGCAGGCGAGGGAGTCATATTTACAACATTCTTCTCTGCGGTTAGTATATTTATGTGGGTGTTTGTGCTTAAATCTTTCGCTTTAATTTAAAGGGGATTTCTAAATGCATAATAGAAGTAATGAGGATAGTTTTGTTGAGCGATTTGAGCAGAATAAGTTTGTTTTTGATGTATGGAATGGTAGGGTAGATTTAGATGAATACCAAAAGCTTTTAGATTTGGTTTTAGAAGTCAAGGCTTATTATATTGAAAAGAAAGATATAGACAAAAGAATAATGCTGCATCTGTATGATATAGCAAGCTTTTTATACAAGAAGACTATAATCAGTGAAGATCCTTTTACAGATATGTGGTGCGAAGTAGACGATGCTATAACTGCAATGCTATCTAGCAAAAAGTCATTTTTAAATAATAATTAACAACAAAAATTGCGAGGAACAGAATTAAACTGCTCCTCGCTTTTTGTTGTTTATTTATTATTTTGCATCGGCATAGTTTGAAATTAAGTCATAATAGAACTGAACATTTCCTGGTAGTATTTCTGGGTCGATATGCTCGTTTACTTGATGTGCTCCTCCAGATTTGCCGTTTCTAAGCATTCCAGTAAATCTATAAACGCTGTTTGTAGGGCAGATATCATAATAGTATCTTGCATCAGTGCCGCCAGACATATAACAAGGAATAAATTTAATGCCAGGATATTGCTTATTCATAACAGAACTAATTAGTCTATAAGCATATGTATCAACAGAAGACATAGGGGAAGGGTTATGACCTTTTAACAACTTAACCTTAACATTTTTAGGCACTATAGATTCTAAATATGCTTGTAGCTCCTCTATTGTATATCCATATACAAGGCGGCTATTTGAAACTGCCCATGCTCTTTCAGGCAGAATATTAGCCTGTGCAGAGCCTCCAGCCATACTAACAGCTATAGTAGTTCTAGTTTGTCCATTAGCAACTCTATCGCCAGCAACTAAAGGCTTAATCTTCTCCCAATTTGCCTCAGGATCAGAGTATAGCGCCTTCTTGTCTTCGGCTAAATATGGAGCAGCAGCCTTGTATTGTTGTATGATAGGAGGGGTTAGTGTTTGAGGAAGCGGATTTGCTTCAATAGCGCAAATAGCCTCTGCAATATAACCAAGACCTGTGCGAGGAGCAGGGCCTGCTGAGTGACCGCCTGGGTCAACAACAGAATACTCAAAATCTGCATATCCCTTTTCGCCAACTATAATTTCGCCAAACATCTGGCCATTCTCTTCGTAAACTCCACCACACTCATCAATAACTAAGCCTAGAGAAACGTTTCTATTTTTTAGTTCATCAACAATAATTCTAGCTGCTGGTGCTACACCGCCCATAATCTCTTCGTTATAGCCAAAGCTTAGGTAAATATCATATTCAGGAGCAAATCCTTCTGCAATTAAAAGCTCTAGAGCATCCATATAAGCTTGAATGTTGCATTTTGAGTCGGTTGTGCCGCGTCCCCATAATAAGCCCTCTGCAACAACACCTTCGTATGGAGGATATTTCCATGCAGAATGATCTCCCTCTGGAACAACGTCTTGATGGGCAGTTAGTAGAAGCGGAAGCTTATCAGACTTGCCATTGCCTTTCCAGTGGTACAGCAAACCATATTTGCCAAGAATCTCTTTTTTGAAGGTTTTATGTAGAAGAGGATAAGTTTCTTCTAAGTATTTATGGAAGCCAAAGAAAGCTTCGCTATCCATTTCATCTTCATTAACTTTTGACACAGTCGCATAAGGAATCATTCCTTTAAGGTTTTTTAGATATAGTTCTTTGTCGAATTTTATCATTTTTAGTTTCCTCCAAATTTAGTTTGATTAGTCAATAATATTTTATAGTAAATTCAAGTTAATTACAAGTAGAATATATTTAATCATTTTTGGTTAACTTGCCAGTGGATGACTATTACTTAATATCATGTCTTGAAAATAAATATTCTGCTATAATTAAGTCGGTTACTAAACCATAGCTTTTAGTGCCTTGATCCTGTTTGTTTATTTTAAGATATGTATCATTGACAGTGTTAGAAACTTCTGCGACTGGTGTGTCATATTTAGTCCAATATGCGCTCCGATACTGTAAATCAGTTATTAACTGCGGCGAATAGCTGCTATATAGCTCTTCAAACTTTTCATAATCATGTGAATATAATGAGTTCATTGTGTGTATTAAAGCAAGCATATAGCTACTATACTGAAACTCCAAAACCTCACTATCTCGTCCAGAGATATATGCTAGGAAATTAGCTTCTTCTTCCTTCATTATTCCAGCAGTATGAGCAAGCTCATGAAGCATTGTTGCTGGAATGCTAGAATTTGGAGCGTTTTTATTTATATTCGCTTCGGCAGTGTAGGGGGAATAAAATCCTGTTATTTTAAAATAGGACATTAGCTCAGAAAATATTATAGGCTTTGGCTTTGAATAGACTTTAGGTAGATATGTGTTTTCGTTTGTATATTCATTGAATATATCAATAGATTGATGAGAAAGAGCGCTAAAGCTTTGGGATATAAATACACCATTTTCATCTCTATTTACTTTCTCTGAAATCTCATTTATCTCACTGATAAGAAATTCGGCTGTTTGATAAAGCTCTTCAGTTGTGTAGTGGCGAACTGAAAACGGATACTGAGCTTCAAGAGGAAGTCTAGTATAGTTTGGCATGCATAGTAAAGCAAACCCAAAGCAAGCAGCTGTTGTTGCTATTGGGGCATATAATAAAAGTTTTGCATTTTTAATTGACTTATAGATATAATAAGGGATTATGGCTACCAAGCTAATATAAACTAGTTCGATAAGAGATAATGGAATTAAATTGGTAATAAAGCCAAAAACTCTCGAAAAAGCCAAGAAAATGCCATTGCTATATATTTGCTCTGTTGCAACTTCGCTCACTCTTCCTAAATAAACTATTAAAATTGTTGTTAATAGCAGCGATATTGTTATTAAGAATGATTTTTTAAGACTAATTTTAGACATATAACCACCCAACCATTATAATATTGCTATGGATATACATTCCAAGCAGTAAACCAGAAAGAATAGAGCTTAATATTGAGGAATTGCTGTAGTTCTCAATTGTTCTGCTTGCAAATACTGTAATTAAAAGCAGAATGCTCAGCCTTAATAGCGCAAAGCCGAGTTGTAGCCATGCAGAAGGAACTGAGAATACTATTGGTAGTAGTAAAGGAAGAAAAGGAAGAGTGATGAATAGTAGTTGTAGTTTGAAGTTATTTGTTATCTCTTTTGATAAAAATACTTCTTTTGATATGCTGTACATTAACAAAATAGATAGAAGGATAGTAACTAAAAGTCCAATATTAATCTCTGCAATCATTATTGACATACCGCTAATATTTAGTGCTAACATGATAGCTATCAAAGCAAAGAAAGTTGCTATTATTATAGCAGAAGCTTTTATATTTAGGTTAATACTAGCATTGTTTAGTTTGTTTCCAACCTTATACATAGAGCCACTAAGATATAAGAAAAAAGTAATGATTCCTAAGCTAAACAAATAGCCTATATATAAAATAGCGAAGAAATTAGCCTCAACATTAAACATTGGGATAACAAAAAGAGAAATTAAGCTTCCGACTAAAGCTAAGATAATTATAATCGCTCTGCTAATTATGACTCTAAAGTTTAGGCTAACAGAATAATCAACAATCTCCCAGCTGTCTGTGGTTGTTTGATAGCTTGAGATAATAGCAGTTGCAATAAGTGATATTAATAAAGATATAGCAGCAATAATACATAAAAGGCTATTCGTTGCGAATGTGTTTTGTATGTGTATTGGTGTACTTATGTTTGCGTTTATAAAGTTAGTGATAGCAGTTAAAGTATCCTCAGAATAAGGAAGGTCACTAATAATGTTCCCTGTAGTAACATTTAAGCTTACATTTCCTCTATTTGCCGTTAGAGGACTGCCGTTGTATAGAATTGTATCTCCGCTTAATAAGTTATATAGCTCAACAGAGTTTGAGACGGAATTATTGCTGTTAGAAACAGACTGAACAACTAAAGTCGGAGCAATTGTTAGATAGCTACAACTATAAACGCCATCATAAATAAGCGCTTCAACGTCTGCAGTCGGTGAAACCATCAAAACGCCAGAGATGTTATATTCAGGCGGCAGATTGCAAGGGAAGCTATCGACTACATTTTCTCCAAATGACATAATGAAAACTGAATCTGCTTCTCTAACATCTTTCATATAAGATAGCCCATACAGAATGTCGCCATTAGTTTGCACAACAGCATTAAGCCCATTATCTAATAAAGGTTTTACTAAATAGCTATCAATTGCGGTTGGTTTATAAATAAGAACTTCGGGTATGCTTTCGTTATTGTTAGCCAGAATGGCTGAATTATATCCAAATTTCTCATTATCAGTTTTAATATTTAATAAGAAAAAAATTGCTAACGATAAGATGAAAACAATAGCTGATATTTGCTGAACTTTCTTTAATTTCATCAAAATCCACCTCCATATAATATATGTATTTATTATACATTGAAGATGAATTCTATGCAAGGTAGTATGATTAAACTAATAAAAACAATCTGTTACATTTAATGGTAAATAGAATAAAATAAATATTTTTAGTCAATAATTATACTAAAATTATTATAAAGGAGAAACAAAGATGACAAAAATATCTTGTGGTGTAAGAGGATGTATGAATAATGTTGATGGGGGATGTAGCAGAAGAGAAATTGAAATGTCAGGTTTTAGCGCAATATCCTCATCAGACACATCTTGTTGTCAATACATTCCAATGGAGGCTGGAATGAATGTTACCAACAAAGCTCCAAAGGCTAGTAGCTCAATTGTTGGTTGTACAGCTATTGATTGCCGACACAACAATGCTGGCTCATGTAAAAGCTCAAGTGTGAGCCTTTCTCGTGGTATTAGGGGAGCTGAATGTGAAACGTTTGTGTTAGACATGTAATAGTAGTGCTATTTTAAGATAAAATAAAAGCCTTCTAAACAATAGCTTAGAGGGCTTTGTATTTTGTGTTAAGGGTTAAATAACTCATCAACTGTTATTTTCAAAACTTTTGCGAGCTGAAAAGCAAGCGATAGAGTAGGGTCATATTTATTATTCTCTATTGCATTTATCGTTTGCCTTGTCACATTACAAGCAATTGCAAGCTCTTCTTGAGAAATCTTTTGTATTTTTCTAAGCTCTTTTATTTTGTTATCCATAATGAGCGCTATCCAAACTTTCTTTTATTAAGAAATAAAGTGATGTTAAAAAGAAAAGCTATAATGGCGAGCGTTACAATATCGTTGGCTTGATTTTCGAATATAGAGAAATTAGTAAATAAACTTCCAAAAATATTTATGACAAGCATTAAAATGTAAACAATAAATGTTTCAGTACAGCTTTTCTCTACAATCATCTTTCTTAGTTCATCCTCATGCTTTAGTAGTGAATGCCACATTAAAACAATGGGAACAATAAGTATTAAAAATAATAAACCAAATGCTAATGCCATGCTTATAAAACTATTCATAACTAATCCTCCTTACAATAAAAATGTCAAAT
>CAYJEV010000012.1:0-1834 GCA_964369265.1 uncultured Oscillospiraceae bacterium | reverse complement strand
TAAAAATGTCAAATAGTTTTTACATTTATAGCAGCATTAAATGGACATCTCTTTATACTGCTTTCCCCAGTTTGCTAGTGCGTTTAAAACTGGCTCTAGGCTTTCTCCAAGATCAGTTAGTGTGTACTCAACTTTTGGAGGTACTTCGGCATATACTTTTCTAGTTACTAAGCCTGATTCCTCCATCTGTCTAAGGTTAGATGTAAGCATTTTTTGTGAAATACCATTAACTGATTTTTTAAGCTCTCCAAAACGCTTAGTGCCGCTATTTAAATCTCTAATTATAAGGATTTTCCATTTATCGCTAATTAAACTTAATGTCGTTTCGACAGGGCAGTTAGGTAATTTTTCTCTCATCATTTAGCAAAAACCTCCAATAGTTACTAAAAGTAACCAAAATACTATTAAGTGCCTACTTTACAAAAAGAACCTAATATTATAATATATAAATAGGACAAATTTGTCAATAGTCCGAAAAAATAACATTTTTTACAGGAGGGAACAAAATGAAGAAGATTTTCGCAATTTTGTTAGCAGCTTCACTATTATTAGTAGGTTGCACAAATTCGGCTGAGGGAGGAGAAGCATCAATATCTGAGTCAAATGATTCAAAAGAAGTTCTTAGAGTTGGGATGGATTTGAATTTTCCGCCATATTCTTACATTGATGAAAACGGAGAGCCAGCTGGTCTTGAGCCAACAATTGCCCTTGCATTTGGTGAATATTTAGGTATGGAAGTTGAGATTGTTAACACAGACTTTAGCCTTTTAATTCCGGCGCTTGAAACTGGCGATGTCGATATTCTAATTCCAGACATGTCAAGAACCGATGAAAGAGCTGAAAAGGCAGATTTCTCTGATCCTTATCGCTATACACAATCTCTAGCGTTAGTAAACAAAGACTTTGCAACAGCAAATAATATTACTGATGCTATGCCACCAGAAGAATTTTTCCATCTAGCTGGCTCAAAATTCATAGGTCTTGCTGGAACTTTTGGTGTTCTTGTGCCTCAAAGCTTTGGAGCAGAGGTAACTGAGGTTACTGAAATAGGAAATGGTATATTAGAGGTTACTAATGGCCAATCAACAGCTCTTGTGGCTTCAAGCGAAATTCATAGCTTTCATGCTAAAAATCCAGACACAACTATAATTTATAGTGGTATCGGCGATACATCAGGTTCTTCATTTGTTGTGAAAAAAGGCGACACTGAGATGCTAAGCAAAGCTAACGAATTCATAAAGACAATGTATGAAGAGGGCGGTTTATTTGATCAAATCCGACCAGAGTTTGATCCTATTGTTGGCGAGTTTCTAGCAAATGATGAACTGGGTCTAGATTATATAATTTACCCATTGGAGAATTAAAAGGTAGAGAATGATAAAGGACAATAAAAAGATAGACAGAATTAAATATTTTATTGTGCTTGCTTTGTTTGTTGTAGGCATATGCCTTGCGCTTGCCTTCTCAACAGACAATCCTCAGTACAATATGATACTTAGTCAAGGTAGTTTGCTAGCACAAGCTTTCTTTGGGACTATTTATATTAGTTTATTGACATTGATTGGGACTTTAATACTAGGCTTTGTGCTTTTTATGATGATGCGATCAAAATCTATAGTCTTAAAGGCGATCTCGCAAATCTTCAATGAGATAATTATGGGAACGCCTCTTTTGGTTATGATATTCTTGATTGTATATGTGTTTGGTGCGGTTATTGGATACAGCAATAAGCTTGTTCTTGGTATTTTTGCGCTAATATTATATAACAGCCCTTATGTTGCAAATGCTTATGAAACAACGGCAGCTGTGGTTGATGCTGATCAATATACTGTTT
>CAYJEV010000011.1:0-32325 GCA_964369265.1 uncultured Oscillospiraceae bacterium | reverse complement strand
ATCTATTGATATTAAAGATGGATATCCAGCTAAGTTAACAGAAGAAGAATACACCCTAAGGCTAATCTCTGAAGAAACAAATGATACTATTGATACCTTGACTATAACTTTTGAAACAGGCTATCCTCCTGTTGAAGAGGAGTATATTAACTCTCTAGATGAGGATGACTATATTTTAGTTGATGAGGACAGACCAGTCTTCACAGAGGATCAATTAGAGGAGATATCTGAAATAAACAACTATAATAAGGCTACTTTTTCAGGCGAGGGATGGGATTTTATTGTTAATGTCACAGATACTGATGATATTAACATGATAAATGATAGAAGTGTTGCAACTGAAATTTTGGATAAATATCCTGACTATAACTTTGAGTTTCTTAACTTTAAGGCTAAGCCACAATTTAGATCTCGAGGTACAATGGAGCTAAATGTTGAAGATTATGCAGAGCTATACAAAGAAAGATTCTATGTATACGAATATTCTAAGGGAGTTATGACACCACTAGCTGCTAGCTATGATACCGAAACAGGCATATTAAGTTTTGACACTAATATGCTAGGTCACTTTGTAATATCGGATACCGCAGTTCCTTATTTGAATGTTAATAATAGTAGCAATCCAGAAACAGGAGCTAATGCCTAAATTAAGCTTAACTTATTGAAGATTAGAAATTCAGCTGTGACTAAGCTAAAAAGTCACAGCTGTATTTTTGTTGACACTTTAGAAAGGAGCTGCGAGAACAAGCTTATTTATAGCTTAAATCTATAAAGCGATATTTATAGATAAAATCTATTTTACAAGGCTAGCAAATTGAAATATAATCATTAAATGGGTAAGTTAGTCGAAAAATCGAGAAATTGTAACTGAATTCGACTAATTTCCAATGAAGAAAACTAAAGAATGTATTCGCTAGTTTTGCGGATAATGGGAGAAGTAGTTAATGAGTATAAAAACTATGACAGCAACTTTTGAGAGAATGTACAGAAACTCGACTTATAAGTGGTGGTTATTTTTGTTTGGATGCCTAACAATTGTACCGCTATTTTTTATTTATCTAAATAAAAAGAATAATGATGAGTTTAGCAGTATAAAATCTAAATTAAGAGAGCAGCTGATCGAGCAAGGACTAATGGAACAAATGTTAGCTGAGGCAAGCTCAAGCGTTGAGAAGAAGAATAAGTATTTTAATAAGAACTATTCTGCTGAAGAAATGCAAAGCTTAATTCAAAAAACAGCACAAAAAAACTTTGAAACTATCTTGAATGACAAGGCAAAAGAAAAGGCACAAATGGATAACATATCAGAAATAACACTTGTTTCTGTGTATAGTGACATGATGCAAAATGTATTTTTGAGATTATTATCTATAATAGTATCTTTGCCAATGTATATTTTGATGCTGCTATTTTCAAATCCAATAACTAAGTATATTACAGACAGATTATTCATGATGATTTTTGTTTTGTTAGGAGTAGTGTTCTTAGTATTTACTATTCTACATATTTCTCCAATGGATCCAGCAGTTAATAGTATTGGACAAACAGCAACACCAGAGCAAGTAGCTCAGTTTAACAAAGTATATGGGCTTGATCAGCCGTATATTGTTCAGCTGTTTGAGACATTTAAAAATCTTCTAACTTTTGACTTAGGGAATTCATATCAAGGTAATGAAGTTATATCTGTATCAATAATGAATAAGTTCCCAACAACATTGTTAGTTGCTTTTTGGGCGGTTGTTGTTGCGGTGTTAATCGCAATTCCATCTGGTATTATTTCAGCAATAAAGCAGTATTCTTCATTTGACTATATATTTATGTTTATAGCACTTATTGGACTATCTATCCCAAACTTCTGGCTTGGTCTGATACTAATACTAAATTTCTCAATCAATTTAGGTTGGCTTCCAGCTACATATCAAGTTGGCAATGCACTTAGTATGGTAATGCCAGCGATAGTTTTAGGAACAGGCTTATCAGCTTCTATTGCTCGTATGACAAGATCCTCCATGCTAGAAGTTAAGAATTCAGATTATGTCCTAACTGCTAGAGCAAAAGGATTGCCAGAAAGAATAGTAATATTAAAACATATTTTAGGAAACGCAATGATACCGATAATAACGACTGTTGGTATGCAGTTTGGTATTATGCTTGGTGGTGCATCTGTAACAGAGAAGGTATTTAATATTAATGGTCTGGGTTCATGGATTGTAGATAAGCAGTTTATACCAGACATACCAGTAGTTTTAGCGGGGGTTGTTTATATCTCAATTGTAATTAGTATAGTTAACCTAATAGTTGATATACTTTATGCATTTATTGACCCAAGAATTAAGTCTAAGATGAAAAATTACTAAGAGAGGGCGATTAAATGTCAAATAAAGATTTTTATATTAAAAAGGTTCAAAAGAGAAAGCTATCTGGCTCTCTTGAATTTACAACATCAAGGCTTGCATGGCAGGTATGTTTAATAGCTTCTGTAATATCGTTGCTATCATTTTATAATATCACAACTGGAGAGATTAGCAGCTTTTGGCTTTATGTGTTTGGTGCATACTTTATTCAATTTATAATCCAGTATTTTGTAACGAAAAGGATTGTATCAGAAGTAATTGGTGAAAAAGCAGAAATATCTTCTTTTACAAGAAAGCTTGGTTACATACTAATTCCTTTAGTTATAACAGGAAATTTCTTTTCTTTCATTTCAGGCTTTATGCTAATAAGAAAAGAAAAAACAATAGAGTATCAGCTATCAGTCTATTCTTTGCTAACAGCTGTGTTAATAATATTGGTTTCGACTTTAAATGTATTTAAGCCATATGTTACAGATACTTTCTACATGGGCATAGGAATTTACACAGCATATTCTATTTTAAACTTAGTAGTCCTTCTGCTTGTTTCAAAACATACAGCTGGCAAAAAGCCTAATAAAATAATGCTTCCATTTGCTTTTATTAGTGTGTTAGCTGTTGCGCTCGGAAATATATTTGCTTTTATAATGGGTCTAATTATCCTAGCAAAATATTTCAACAAAAACGAAGACATCAGCATTGAATGGATAGATGTTATAAGAAGACTATTTAGAAACTATATGGCAGTAATTGGGATGTTTGTGGTTGGGTTTTTAATCTCGCTTTCAATTGCTTCTCTTTTAACTTTCGATTATGATATGGCAATACTAAATAATTATAACACTCTTCTTCAGTCCCCAAGCCTTCAATACCCATTTGGAACTGATGAATATGGCAGATGTGTGTTTACAAGAATAGTTTTTGGCGCAAGAATATCACTAATTATTGGTATGATTGCAACTATTGTGCCAATTATAATTGGCGGATTGCTCGGAGCTATATCTGGATTTTATGGGAATAGAGTTGAAAATATTATAATGCGTCTGCTAGATGTGCTTTATGCTGTTCCAAGCATTCTGCTTGCTATCGCAATTATAGCTGCATTTGGAGTTAGCACAACTAACCTAATTATTGCGCTTTCAATTGGTGGTATACCATCATATGCAAGAACTGTTAGAGCGACAGTGCTCGGAGTTTCAGGGCAGGAATTTGTTGAGGCTGCAAGGGCTTGTGGCGCAAAAGATAGCACAATAATTTTAAAGCATATTATACCGAACTCGTTAGCGCCAGTTATAGTTAATGCAACAATGGGAATAGGCTCTGCTGTGCTTTCAACTTCAGGACTTTCGTTTTTAGGGCTAGGAGTTGAATCGCATATACCTGAATGGGGAAATATTCTAAAAGCGGGTTCAGTTTATCTTGAAACAAACCCATATATAGCTATCTTTCCAGGAATTGCAATAATTACAATAGTTCTAGCCTTTAACTATTTTGGCGATGGGCTTCGTGATGCGCTTGATCCAAAGTTAAAGTAACAGGAGGAAATATGGGAC
The DNA here is from genome assembly GCA_964369265.1 of uncultured Oscillospiraceae bacterium. Classification (GTDB taxonomy): domain Bacteria; phylum Bacillota; class Clostridia; order Oscillospirales; family Ruminococcaceae; genus DAMCAP01. The sequence continues at coordinate 28,421 of CAYJEV010000011.1, read as the reverse complement.
AAGATACGATATTAGAAATAAAAGATCTTCATGTGCACTATGTAACAGAGGATATGACTGCAAAAGCAGTAAACGGCATTGATATAAGCATTGATAGGGGAGAAAGCCTTGGGCTTGTTGGTGAAACAGGAGCTGGCAAAACGACAACTGCGCTCTCAATTATGCAGCTAATTCCAGACCCTCCAGGCATTATTGTTGATGGGGAAATACTCTTTGAAGGAAACAATGTAATCTACAATACAGATAAGCAAAATCAAGCTATGCGTGGTAGTGGTATATCTATGATATTCCAAGATCCAATGACAGCATTAAATCCAATATTAACAATTGGAAATCAACTTGCTGAAATTGTGACAACACATAATAAAATATCTTCACAAGAAGCTAAAAAACGTGTTGTTGAGCTAATGGAAATAGTAGGGGTTAAGGCTGATAGATATGATGATTATCCTCATCAGCTTTCAGGAGGGCAAAAGCAACGTGTTGTTATAGCTATGAGCCTTTTATGTAATCCACGACTCCTGATTGCTGATGAACCAACAACAGCCTTAGATGTGACAATTCAAGCTCAAGTTCTTGAGATAATCAATGACTTAAGAGATAAAATGAAAATGGCTATGCTGTTAATTACACACGACTTAGGTGTTGTTGCAGAAACTTGTGATAGAGTTGCAATAATGTATGCTGGTCAGATAGTAGAAACAGGATCTGTGATGGATGTTTATCTAAAGCCTTCTCATCCATATACTGTTGGCCTTTTTGATTCTCTTCCAAAACTTGATGATGATGCAGAGGAGCTTATACCAATTGAAGGTCAGATTTCCAATGCTGCCGAATTACCAACTGGTTGCTATTTTCTTCCAAGATGCAGATATGCAAAAGATATATGTAAGAGTGAAAAACCTCCTATTGTAGGTGAGGAGCATAAATATATGTGCCACTTTGATTTGTTTGGGGAGGGAAAAGGAAATGCCAGATAATAATATCCTTATAGAAACAAGAAGGCTTAAAAAATACTTCCCAGTGCCAGCTGGCCATCTTCATGCAGTTGACGATGTAAACATCAAGATTAGAAAAGGCGAAACTTTGGGGATAGTAGGGGAGTCTGGTTGTGGAAAATCAACATTAGGCAGAGTTATACTAAGGCTTCACCAAGCAACTAGCGGAGAAGTTTTATATGATGGAATGGATATAAACAGCTTAACTGATGATGAGATGCGTATTATGCGCCAAAAAATGCAGATTATATTCCAAGACCCATATGCTTCCTTAAACCCTCGTATGACAATAGGTCAGATAATTGAAGAGCCGCTAAAGCTTCATAATGTTTATAAGCTTGACAAAGATCGAAGAGAAAGAGTAACTGAGCTTATGGAGCTTGTTGGGCTTCCAATTCGTTCGTATAATCAATATCCTCATGAGTTTGATGGTGGAAGGCGACAACGTGTTGTAATAGCTAGAGCGCTTGCAATAAATCCCCAGTTTATTGTGTGTGACGAGCCTGTATCTGCCCTTGACGTTTCAATTCAGGCACAAATACTAAATCTTCTTATGAGCTTGCAACGCAAGATGGGGCTGACTTATATGTTCATCTCTCATGATTTATCTGTTGTAAAACATATATCCACTGAAGTTGGTGTTATGTATTTAGGGCAGATGATTGAGAAAGCGCCTAAGAAGAATATATTCGAAAAACCACTTCACCCATATACAATAGCTTTATTATCTGCTATACCATCAACAAATGTCCTTAATAAAAGCAAGAAGATAGTGCTTAAAGGCGAAATAACCTCTCCAATCAATCCGAAAATTGGTTGCAGGTTTGCAACAAGATGTAGATTTGCAGAGGAAAGATGCTATAAAGAAACTCCACAGTTTGTTGAAGCAGCAGAGAATCATTTTGTAGCTTGCCATAGATATAAGGAGATACTAGATAATACACTTTCATATGAAATTTAACTTAGTTATAAGCGAAAACGCTATAATAAATATCAAACAAGGAGAACACAAATGAAAAAGATACTAGCACCATTTTTAGCAGCTTCTATGGTTTTTAGCTTAGCTTCATGCGCACAAACAAAGTCTGAAGCTGAGGGCGGAACTACAACTTCAGGAGATGCATCAGAGGTAACAACATCACCAGAAACTATCAGAATGATAGGCTACGCAAACATTGAGCCAGACATGAATATTCTTAGAGATTCATTATCCAAAGCAGGCTTTGAGGTAGAGATGAATGTACAGCCAGACTATTCAAGCTATGCAGCAGTTATTGATACAGGAGAGTTTGACTTAGCAGTGTCAGGCTGGACAACAGTTACAGCTAACCCTGACTATTCTGTTCGTGATATTTTCTATACTGATGCGGCTTACAACGATTCTGGATTAAACGATTCTAAAGTAAACGAGCTTATCGATAAAGCTGCAACTGAAACTTCTGCACAATATGTTAACACATACACAGAGCTAGAAACATACATGGTTAAAGAGATGGCTTATACAGTGCCTCTATACTCAAGCCTAAGAATTCAAGCTTTCAATAATGAGCTTATTAGCCCAGCGTCTGTTCCAATGCAAAAATCTCGTTCAAGCATTTGGGCTGATTATGAGTACAACGACGCTTCTTTAAATGACACAAGAACTCTTGCAATGGCTCAACAATTAGCAACACTAACTTCACTAGATCCAATTCAAGCTAATGATGGTTCAATCAACCAGCTTTCTGGTAACATTAACATTAGACTAATGAACCTAACAGCTGAGGATGACCTAACAACTAAAGGTACTTTAGCTTATAACTATGCTATTGGCGAAGGAAACCAAGACTACTACTTCATTCTAAGAGATGATGTTAATTTTGCTAAAGTTGAGAATGGCGTTGCTGTTGATACAGGTGTTTTAGTTGCTGCTGAGGATGTTGTATTCTCCTTAAACAGAGCTAAAGACCAAAACAGCGTACCACTACACAAAACTTATGGATTACACCAACACATGGACACAATCTCTATTGTGACTGATATGGAAGAGCTAAACACAGTTATTGACTCCGATACTGGAAAGCCAGTAATGGAGGTTCTATCAGCTGGCATCTCTGCTCCGATTACTACTTTAACTGATGATAAGACTCAAGTTGATAATGCAAATGGTAGCTATCAAGTAGTTAAGGTAACTACAAAAAATCCTTTCCCACAAGTTCTAAACTATCTAGCTCACCAATCTGCTGGCATTCTTTCAGAAGAGCAAGTTACTTCTGTTAACTCTCTAGTTGATATTGCTAACTATGACCCAACTGTGGATGTAATTTATGGAGATTCAAACTACCTAAAAACTGGCAACAACCATCTATGGTTTAGCGGTCCATATGCTCTAACTTCATATGATGATTATGAAGTTAAGTTTGAGAAAAACCCAGCTCATATGCCAGGAACTGAAGAAGAGGCTATTATCAAAAATATGGCTATTAAGTTCATCAAAGACGAAACAAGCCAAATTTCTTCTTTAAGAAGTGGCGATATCGATCTAATGCCATTCATCACAGACCCAGCTAGAATGACTGTTCTTGAGGGCGAAGAGAATATTGAAGTTATGACAAGATCTTCAAATGCTGTTTCTTATGCTTACTTTAACCTGCACGACGGAAATAAATTCCAAGATCTAGACCTACGTCAAGCTGTGTTGCATGCTGTTGACCAACAAGCTTACATTGCAGTTAAGAACAACATGGCAAACCCAGTTTACTCAACACTTTCAACTGTTGATACTGGCAATGTTCACACACACGACCTAGCAAAAGCAAAGGAATACTTAGCAACATATCAAGCGAAATAATTAATTTATCCCCTCACTTTAGTGGGGGGATTTTTGTATGTTTTAATCATCCAGATACAACCCTTGTCATATCTTGTATTAAGTGGTATAATTAACATAACTAAATTGTGATATAGAGTGGAGGGATGCTAAGTGACAAAAAAGAAATGGCAGATGTCAGAACGTTTTATTCTTGCATATCTGCTCTCAATAGTTGGAGGCTATCTTGGAGTATATACATATTTAACCAGAGGGGGAGTATTTGCGAGCGCACAAACTGGAAATATAATTCTCTTGGGAATCCATCTTGCTAATGGGAATTATGGGATGTGGTATCAGTTTGTTGTTCCAATACTAGTGTTTTTGGTAGGGGTATCAGCAACAGAAACTTTAAGACGAAACTATAAGTATAATCATTTGCTTCATTGGAGAGAAATAATAGTAACAGCTGAAATCCTGCTTATTGTTATAACTTCTTTTATACCAATTGGTGATTTGAATGTTTATGCTAATCTGATAATAGCTTTTGCATCTGGACTGCAAGCGCAAGCTTTTAAGCGCTTCCAAGGAAATACAATGACTACAACTAGATGCACAGGTAATTTAAGATTTTTATCTGAAGAACTCTTCTTTTCAATTCATTATAGAGATAAAGCAAGGTTTTTAAATGATGTTAAGTGTTTTGGTATAATACTTTTCTTTTTGATTGGTGTAATTGTAGGGGCGATAGCTGCAAATAACTATGGACAAAACAGCATTTTAGGAGCTGGAATATTGTTGGTGATTGTGCAGATAATGATGTGGTCAAGAACTAAAACGCCTAAAAAAGAGAAAATCGCATTAAAAACTAAAAATCAACTTTAATGTTTCATTTGCTGTTAAACCATAAATTTTAAATTGACTTCAAATTACCTAAAACACCTTTAAATGACCTCATCGCTATTAGCTTTTTATCATTATCTATTTCTTTAAAGAATAGTGGTCAAGTGTGTAATGTTTTTACGTAAGAACCACTTAACGCTGCAATAGTACCACTTATAAAAAAGGGGTTTATTTATTTTTGAAAATCAGTATAATATAGTAAAAGCGATGAAAGGAAATGAAATTATGAAAGTAAACATTATTGTTGATATCGGATTAAGTGAACCTGAAATAGAAATTAGGACACCAGAGATAACCGATGAAGTTAATGCTATTGCAGAGAAACTAAGAACATCAAATAGTAACAAGCTTAGTGTATCTATAACTGGAGATTATAGAGCTAATATTGATGTTAATGATATTTATCGTGTGTATTCTGCTAACGGTAAAGTATATATAACAGACAATGAAACTGAATACACCTCAAAACAAAGATTATACGAAATAGAGGAGTTTTTAGAAAGCGAAAATTTTGTTCGTATTTCAAATTCTGAGATTATAAATTTAAATAAGGTTAAAGGATTTGATTTATCCTTCCCAAAAACAATTGGAATTACAATGCTAAACGATCAAATTGCCTATGTATCAAGGCGCTATGTTAGTGTTGTTAAACCATATCTATTTCCGAGAGATAAAGCCGAGGATTTTCCAATAATAATAACAGAAATTGGCCCGTTTATAAATGTTGCTATTTTTGATGAAGTTTTAATTGAAGATTTTATTGAGCTAGGGTTTTCAAAGTATGAATCTGATATATCGCTTTGGAAAGAGAATCAATATAGCAAAAGGCTTGAAGATTTTTCTCCTGAAGTAATTGAAAAGTGGCTTAGCTATTTTGTTAGTTTAGGAGCAGTATTTTTAAATGGAAGAGGGGACTATTTAAAGGATTTGCTTTATGCTTCTGCCGATAAAGGAATTATAAAAGCAAAAGAAGTGTTTATGTTAGCTTTTCAAAGCAATGGAAAGTATGCTATTAGCAGAGAGAAGATATCAAAGCGTTTATGTAACACTTGTAAAAGTGTAAGAACAAGCTCAACAAACAGCAATAGAGAAATTTTTAAAGAGCAGCAAAAGTATATTGATGAGCTTCTTCAAAGTGGAGCTTTTGAAGAAGTGTTTAAGGCTGGCAACGATATAATTGGCGGAGGGGAATACTTGAGACTTATCAAATGTAAAAGTTGCGCAAAGAGATTTAAGCTTGATGTTGACATGGATAGAGGTCATGGAGGATTTTGGGAAGAAAAATAAAGGGTAAAATTATATATTATAATTACAAAGTCACTTGTAGCAATAATAATTAGGAGTAAAGTGAATGCAAAAGATAACAACGATAGATGAAATAAAAGAAATTGAAACACGCTCTATAGAGTGGGTAAGAGATATTGTTTTCAAAAAATATAGTGATAACCCAGATGTAGGGTATGCAGTTTTGATTACAAAAACTGATTACTCTAAAATTGACGAAAGCAATTTGATAGCTGGTAAATATTTTGATATTTGGGTTGGTATTCAAAAAAATCAAGTTATTTTAGAGCGTCAAAAGGAAATGGGAGAATGGCTTGGCGCAGTATTTTCGCCTATTTCTGTAAGTAGTAAATTTTTAGGATTTGGCAAGTTTTTAGCAAATTTCGAGGAGGATGTTAAGGCATTTTTCAATGCAGAAATGGACAAAATTTTAGAAGTGTATCTGCAAGAAATATATTCGCACTATCCTAATGTTGCAGATTCTTGTGAAATGGTTAACATGAGCGACGAAGTTATATGGGTTGGTTAAACACTAAAATATAAATAGATATATAATAAATAATCGTTCAAATTTTGCTGGGTTCTTGTTAGATTTGCTTGCATCACATTATGTTAAAATCTAATGTAGATGAACGGATTTTGCCTATGCATCAGAAATTAAAGGAAAGCAAGGCTATAATTCTAGCATAATACACTTTTGCGCCAGCTTAAAATCGAACTAAACTGTATATACTAACAATAATTTTAAAATACTAGATTTTACAAAAAAATTATTTACATTAAATAATTGTTAGTATATAATGGGGATAATTCATGCTAAGCAATATGGCTTCAAGAGTTATTCTGCCTTGTATGATAATGCGCTTATCATTCTTTGCTCAGCCGATAAGAGTTAAAATTTTTAAAATTTGCCAAGCTGAGTGGCAGAATGGAGCAACTGTTTGCTTCACAAACAATTGCCTCGCAGGGGCGATGTGCAGGGCGATTACCGCCCTTATGCACAATAATGCTCTTATCATTCTTTACTCAGCCGATAAGAGTTGAAATTTTTAAAATTTGCCAAGCTGAGTGGCAGAATGGAGCATTATGTATGGCGAGCATAAAGTTAGTTAACGTTGATAAAATCTATGATGGCAGCGCAAAAGAGAAGGTTAAAGCAGTTGACAGCATAAATCTTGAAATCCAAGATAAAGAGTTCATAATCTTGGTTGGACCATCTGGTTGTGGTAAGTCAACAACGCTTAGAATGATAGCAGGACTTGAAGAGATTAGTGGGGGAGAGCTATATATTGGCGATAAGCTTGTAAATGATGTAGAACCAAAGGATAGAGATATAGCAATGGTATTCCAGAATTATGCTCTTTATCCACACATGACAGTATATAAAAATATGGCATTTGGTTTAGGGCTTCGCAAAATGCCTAAGACTGAAATTGATCAAAAGGTTAGAGAAGTTGCAAAAGTTCTAGATATCGAGCATCTTTTAGTGAGAAAGCCAAAAGCTTTATCTGGAGGACAAAGACAACGTGTTGCGCTTGGTAGAGCAATGGTAAGAAACCCTCAAGTATTTTTGCTAGATGAGCCGCTTTCAAATCTTGATGCAAAATTAAGAACCTCAATGAGAAGCGAAATAACAAAGCTTCATAAACGCTTACAAACAACTTTTGTTTATGTAACTCATGATCAAACTGAGGCTATGACAATGGCTGATAGAATAGTTGTAATGAAAGATGGGGTTATACAACAGGTAGACACACCACAAAACCTTTATGATAACCCTTGCAATTTGTTTGTTGCTGGATTTATCGGTCTTCCTCAAATGAACTTCTTTAAAGGCAACTTAATAAACGATAATGGTTATAAAGTTAAAGTAGGGGATTACTTAGTTGAGATTAAAGCAGATAAGCTTTCAAGTGATATCGCTAATAATTATCTGAACAAAGAGATTGTTTTAGGGGTTCGACCAGAAGCATTAAAAACTACAAGCACAAATTCGTCTTTTATTGAGGGAGTTGTTGATGTTGCCGAACTTATGGGAGCCGAAAAGTATTTATATTGCTTAATGGGAGAATATAAGTTTATTGCTAGTGTTGAGGGCAGACATGCTTCAAAAGCTGATGATGTTATTAGATTCGAAATTGACCTTGATTTACTGCATCTATTTGATGCTGATACACAAAAGCGAATAACAAATGACATTTTATAACTAATAAACATAAAAATTTGACATAAATTTTATTGACTTTTAAAAATTTATCTGCTAGAATGACTTTGTAAGTTGGCGTGCCAAATTTTCGGAAAGAAAGAGTGAGTTGATGGCGGTATATAAAAAAATCAGAGAAGACATAATTAACAATATATTGTCAGGAGTATATTCTCCTCATGACATGATTGAAACACAAGAGTATTTCTCGCAGAAATTTGGTGTTAGCCGAGCAACTATAAGAAAAGCGCTTGATGAACTAGTGGAAAGGCAAATTCTTTACACTGTTCAAGGAAAAGGAACTTTCGTTGCTGACGTTAGGGCTAATAAAGTTAGAGCGATGAGAAAAGTTTCTTTTAGTGAATCTGAAAGACGAACTGGAAATGTTTTTTCTAGCAGGGTAATTGAGATTATTGATATTCCAGCCGATATTAAGCTTGCTAAGCAGCTTGGTATAGAGCTTGGAGAAAAGGTTGTTTGTATTAAGAGAATACGTTTAGTTAATAACTTTCCTGAGAACTATCAAATTAGCTACATAACCAAAGCACTAGTGAACAATGTGAATTTTGAGGAAGAACAGCTTGAAACTGGATCTTTATTTAAGGAGCTTAGAGAAAAAGCGCAGTTGATTCCTTATTATACCGATGAAGAGGTGAGGGCTATTAGCTGTCCAATTGACATTGCTGATTTGCTTTCAATTCCATCAGATGAACCACTTTTATTTATTAGGAGATTAACCTACACAAAAGAAAATGTAGTTATGGAATATTGTGAAGATTATGAATGTTCTAGTGTGAAAGGCTTAAAAGTCAGAACCTATGCAGAATGGAATAGTTGATAAAGAAAGAGAATTAAATGAGTATAAAACTAATAGTTAGCGATGTTGACGGCACGCTTATAGATGTTCATGAAAAGCTGTCTGATAATTTCCGCAAGCTTGTAGAGCTAGTAAAGAACAATGATTGCAATCTAACAATAGCATCTGGCAGATGTTATGACCAACTAGAGCTGTTTGTTAAAGAGCTTGGCATTAAGCTCCCTGTTATAATAAATAATGGCGGGGGATGTGTGGCTGATGGCAAGCTGATATGGGATAATGTTATTGACTATCGCTATATAAAAGATGCAATATTAAAAGCTGATGAGCTTGAAATGGCTATAGTAACAAGCGACAGTTACACAGACAAGGCATATCGCCATAATCCATACATACAAAATCAAATTGACAAGTTTGGAAGATATTCTGAAATACTACGACCAGAGCTTGACCACGAGTGGGAAGAATTAAGAGTGCAGAAGCTTTTAATTATTGATCCTCAAAAGCCAGGACGTATTGACGAAGTGCTAATTTATCTAGAGCCATATAAAGAGCTTCTTAATATTGTTAGATATAATGATAGATCAGTTGATGTAATGCTAAAAGAATCTAATAAGGCAAATGGCGTTAAGCGTGTTGCAGAAATATTAGATCTTGATGTAAATGATGTTATGGCAATTGGCGATGCAAAGAATGATATGGAAATGATTAGCCTTGTCGGAATGGGCGTTGCTGTTGCTAATGCTGATAGTGAACTAAAAAAAATAGCGAATTATGTTTGTGATGGCGAAAATGCCAGTGGCGTTTTTGAGGCAATTGAAAAGTTTTATCTTCAAGGATAGGGGAGTTCAAGATGGTACAAAAGCTCAAAAAAATTCTTAAGAAAATAGAGCCATACTTATGGCTGTCACCAGCTTTTATATTGTTTGCAGTTTTCACATTCTACCCATTTATGCAGACAATATTTAACAGCTTTTTTATAGTCGATAAATTTGGTAACTTAACAAGATTTGTCGGAATAGAAAACTATCAAATTATCTTATCAGATCCAAATTTTTTAAAGGCTATATGGAACACAATATTATTTGTAATATTAACAGTTCCAACATCTAAAATATTAGGCTTATTGCTCGCTCTTCTTGCTAATAAAAAGAGGAAAACTTCAATATTTTATGAGACAAGCTTTGCACTGCCTATGGCAATGGCTTCTTCTGTTACAGCGATGATTTTCCAGCTTCTTTATGTTCCATCTCTAGGCTTTATAAACGGAACTTTTGGGCTAGATATCCAGTGGCTGACTGATCCAGCCTTTGCTATGATTTCCTTAGCAATAATTCAAATATGGCTTTCTACAGGATATGCATTTATATTTATGCTTTCAGCTGTTAGAAGCGTGCCAGCCGATATAATAGAAAATGCTGATCTCGAGGGTGCTTCAACTTTCAGAAAAATAATAAGCATTTATCTACCAATAACATCGCCAACAATGTTCTTCTTAATCATAACCGATATAGCTTATGGAATGATGATGATGAGCCTTATGTCTGTGCTTACAGATGGCGGGCCATTTGGTACAACTCAGACCATAATGTTATATGTTTATAAGCAAATAACTGCTGTTGGCAACCTAACTAATGCAAATCCTGCTGCAATAATAGCATTTATTATGACATTTATTATGACAATGCTAGGATTTTTGTGGGAGAAGAAGGGGGTGCATTATCAATAATGACAAAGAAGAAGCTTGCTGATATTATTATTCAAGTCGCTTGCATTTTAATATCATTAATGATTTTGTTCCCAATAGGTTATGCGATTTCTGTTTCATTTATGGAGCAGAAAGATGTTTTAACAACTGACCCTAACTTATTGCCGCCATCAGTAACTCTAGAAAACTATGAAACAGCTTTCACTAGAACACCATTGTTACGATATATGTTTAACTCTTTTGTTATTGCATTTTTTTCTAGCGTATCTAGGGTAATAATTGGAACAATGGCTGCGTTTGCGTTTGCGTTTTTTGAGTTTAGGTTTAAAAAGGTATTTTTTGCCCTTGCTATGGCAACAATAATGATACCACCAGATGTTTTGATAGTTTCAAACTATCAAACAATCTCAACACTAGGCTTAGTTAATACTTATATTGGTATGATGTCAATATTCTTGGTTTCTGCCGCAAATATATTTTTATTAAGGCAGAATTTTTTAACATTTTCAAAAAGCCTAAAAGAGGCAGCGCATATAGATGGTTGTAGTAATATTCGCTTTTTTATAAGTGTCTTGTTGCCGACATCAGTGCCGATTATGGTTACAATATTTATTTCATCATTTGTAAATGTGTGGAATCAATATGTATGGCCTTTACTTGTAACAAACATAACAGAGATGAGAACTATCCAAGTTGGCATAACAATGCTGAAGGATAGAGAATCAGCGATTTTTGGCCCTGTTATGGCTGGAGTTACAATTGCATTAATTCCAACAGTACTAATATTTATCATATTCCAAAGAAAAATTGTGTCTGGTATGATGAGTGGTGCTGTTAAATAAAAAGGAGAAAATAAAAATGAAAAAAATCATAGCAACAATCCTTGCTTCTTCCATGCTTTTAGCGGCTGGATGTAATGGGGCAACAGAAGAAACAAGCAGTGCAGCTTCTAATAGCGAAGCCAGCACAACAACTGGTGCAACTGAAATAGCTTTCTGGCACTCAATGGACGGTACTTATGGTGAAATTGTAAACAAACAAATTGAAACTTTCAACTCAACTATTGGTGCTGAAAAGAACATCAAGGTAACTGGTGTTTTCCAAAACTGGCCTGGAACTGATAGCTTAACAGCTGCAATGCCAAACGATGATATCGCTAACATGCCTGATGTTATTCAGCTTTATGGCGAGAATGTAAGCTTAATTCGTGATTATGAAAGAACAATTTGGGCTGAAGACAAGATAATGTCTGCTGAATCTTCCCTAAAGAAAGAGGATCTAATTCCAAACAGCGTTTCTGCTTACTCAATTGATGGAAAGATGATTGGTGTTCCATATACTGCTTCTTCTCTAATGCTTTACTACAACGAGGACTACCTAACAGCTGCTGGCTACACAGCACCTCCAGCAACAATCTCTGAAATGGCAGATATGCTTCCAGCAATCGTTGCTAACACAGATGCAGAGTATGGCTTAAATGTTAGAGTTAACTTATATGAAATGGAAAACTTCATTTCTACACAAGGTGCTAATGGTTCTTACTTTGGTAATAACGACAGCGGGCATAATGGTCATATGACTGAGCTTGCAGCTGATGACAACGGCACACTAATGAACTTCCTAACTGAATGGGAAAAAGTTGTAAACACAGATGCATACAAAGCTACAAGAGATAGCATTAATGAGGAGTTTGCAGCTGGTATGCATGGTATGGTTATCATGACTAGCTCAAGAATCCAAACAATTGATGATCTAGTTGGCGATTCATTCAACTGGTCTGTTGCTCCAATCCCAACAGTAAGCGCTGATGATGTTGGCGGTGCATATCCAAGTGGTTCTGGTCTATTCATGCTAAATAGAGATGATGAAGCTAAGGCAGCAGCTGCTTGGGAGTTTACAGCTTACATGGCTTCCGCAGAAGCTCAAGCTATGTGGTTAGAGGGAACTGGTTACACTCCTGTAAATGTTAAAACAACTGAGCTTGATGCATATAAGAATGCAGTTGCCGCAGAACCAAAGCTACAAATTGCAACTGATAATCTATTAAACACTCCAACAACAGTTGTTTCTTCTTTCCTTCCAAACTTCAGCACAATTGATGGTGTTATCAAGGATACAATGATGGCATTTGGTCAAAAGCAAATTTCTAAAGACGATGCTTATGCAGCAATTACTTCTGGCATTGATACAGCAATCAATGAATACTACAGAGCTAATCCGATCGCTTAATTAAAATATTTACACAGAGAGATACAGGCAAAAGCTTGTATCTTTTTGTGTAATTGAGTTGTTATTACCTCTACAAATATGTTATGATATTAAAAAGGTAAATTATAAATGAGGGGATGATTGTAATTATGAAAAATATAATTATAGATGCTGATACCGGTGCAGATGATGCCTTGGCTATTATGTTAGCGTTAAATCACAAAGAATTCAATATTCTGGGGATAACAAATGTTAGTGGAAATGCTCATGTCAATCTTTGTGCAGAAAATAGTTTAAATGTACTAGAATTTTGTGACAAAAAAGATGTAGAGGTTTATATTGGCGAGGAGAAGCCATTAGCTCGAGATATTGAGTTTACTGAGGAGTTTTGCGGTCATAATGGCGTGTGCGATTATGTTTTTGATAAATCTTCAAAAGCTCCATCAAAAACAAAAGCAGTTAGCTTCATATGCGATATGGTAAAGAAGCACAACAATCTAAGCATAGTTAGTACAGCCCCTATGACTAACATAGCAAAAGCACTCGAAGCATTGAATGGCAATTTCAACAACCTGACTATAGTAACAATGGCTGGATACTTTCATGTTAATGATTATTACAGAAAGTCAACTGAATGGAATGTATTTGTAGACCCTGAAGCGTATCAATATGTTGTCCAGTCTGGTGTTAAGATTATTTCTTTGGGTGCTGATGTTACTTCAATGCTAACTAATGATATGGTAGAGAATATATTAGCAAGCTCAAATAGTAAATACACTGATTATTTAAGGCATTGTAGCGAATTTTACTTAAAAAACAAGCTAACTCCGCTTAGTATGTTGGTAGATGCAGTGCCTGTTGCATACTTAATTGATGATAGTATAGCAAAGTTTTATAGAGGTGAAATTGCAGTGAAGATTAAGGAGAAAATCTCCTCAGATATAATTACATTTAGAAAAATAGAAAATGGGCAGCATTTTGTTGCTTATGATATTGATACAAAGCTGTATTTAGATATTTTAGAAAGCAGGTTATTTTAATGAAATTAAGCACTTCAACAAATTTAGTGTGTGAAAGACCTGATGGAAGTTTTTATACGTTGGAAAAAACTTTGAATTATGGAAAAGAAGCAGGATTTACACGTTTTGATATAAGTTTTTGGGATTGGTCATTGCCACATTCTCCGTTTATAACAGATAAATGGGAAAAGTGGCTATATAGTGTAGCAAATGAGAAGGAGAAGCTTGGTGTCGAGTTTGGTCAGTGCCATGCCTACACTTTCGACTTTTTAGATAAGCGCTTAACTTCCGAAGAGTATAACTACCATCAAGCTTTAGTGGAAAGATCGATACATTGCTGTTCAGTGTTAGGTTCAAAATTATGTGTTAGCCATCCTTCAACTGATTATTCGGTTGTAAATTTGTTTTCATCCTCAAAAAAACAGAATACCGAATACTTTAAAAAGCTATTAGAATTTTCAACTGAAAAGGGAATTGAACTTGCAGTCGAAAATATGTGCGATTTTTCGATAGCGCCAAAGAGAAAATACTGTGCAACTCCAGAAGAGCTTGTGGATTTTGTAGAGAGTTTTAATGACAATAGGATAGGCATATGTTGGGATGTTGAGCATGCTGATATAATGAAGCAGAATCAAAGAGAATCTTTGCTTTATATAGGAAAGCACTTAAAAGCGACACATATTTCAGACACCCACAGCGATACAGATACAGATTTAATGCATGTACTGCCGCTATTTGGAAAAGTTGACTTTAAAGAAGTTGTCACAACTTTAAGAGAGATAGATTATAAGGGCGATTTCAGTTTTGAAGCTCATAACTTTGCCAACCGTTTGCCTGATGAAGTTATAAAAACAGCTTTAAAGCTAAATTACGAAATAGGACTATATTTAATGAGTTTATAGGAGGGTTTATGAATTTTATTAGCAAAATGCCAAAGATAGATCTGCATTGCCATCTTGATGGATGTTTGGATGTTACGCTAATTAAGAGAATATTAGGTGATGTACCAATAGAACATATTATGGTTAATGATAATTGTAGCAGCTTAGCTGAGTATCTTAAATGCTTTGAAGCGCCTATAAACTGCCTTGCCCAAAGAGAATATACTCAGAAGCTGACATATGAATTTATAAAGTCGCTGTCTTTGGAAAATGTTAAGTATGTAGAGGTGAGGTTTTCTCCTTTGTTAATTGCATCTGCGAGTTATAGCGAAAGGGAAATAATCGAAAATGTAATTGCAGGGCTTAAACAAGCAGAGAAAGACTTTGAAGTTAAATCTAATATAATAATATGTGCAATGCGACACCTAGATGAAGAAACGAATATCAAGTCATTTAAGTTAGCGAAAGAATACGAGAATCATGGAGTCTGTGGGCTTGATATAGCTGGTGATGAAAATAGCTTTCCAGCAGAAGAATTTAAAGGCTTGTTTAGTTATGCAAAGTCACTTGAAATGCCTTTTACAATACATGCTGGTGAATGTGGTAATGCTAGAAATATACTAGAGTCCATTGGAATGGGAGCTAAAAGAATAGGTCATGGAGTGGCTATGAGAGGAGATATAGCCTTACAAAAGATATGTGTTGATAAAAATATTGGTATAGAATTATGTCCAACAAGTAATTTTCAAACAAAAGCTTCAACAATAGAAAACTATCCATTAAGAGAATTTTATAACAATGGCGTTAAAGTAACGATAAACACCGACAATAGAACAGTTAGCAATACATCTTTAACTAAAGAGTTGAGCTTAATTTCTGATAAATTTAAGTTTACTGATAATGAAATAAAAACTATCTATAGAAACGCAGTTGAAGTATCATTTGCTAGTGATGATGTAAAGGACTTTCTTTTAAAGTTGTAATATGTAAATTAAGTGCATTATATAGTCTTTGTTGGTAAATTATGATAATTTTTATGCGCGTTTAATATGAACTTAGTGTAAAATAACTAAAATTGACTTGAAATGCCCTCTCAAATTGGTTATACTATAAATACAATATATAACAACAAACTGAAGGAGGAACTATTATGTGTATTTATGATATTAAGGTTTTAACAAGTGAGGATACAGAGTTCTCATTATCTGAGCTAAAGGGCAAGGTGATGTTAATAGTAAATACTGCGACACATTGCGGCTTTACACCCCATTACGATGATTTAAAAGATCTTCATAATAAATATCATGACAAAGGTTTGGAGATACTAGATTTTCCTTGTAACCAATTTGGAGAGCAAGCAAAAGGTACAAACGAAGAAATACAAGAATTTTGTGTTCTTAATTTTAACACCCCATACAAACTCTTTGCTAAGATTGATGTTAATGGCGAAAATCAAACACCATTATTTAAATTTCTAAAAGAGCAGAAAGGCTTTGAAGGCTTTAATAACCCAGAGCATAGACTAAACGATCTGCTTGATACAAAATTAAGAGAAAAAGATCCAAACTTTGATAAAAACCCAGATATTAAATGGAACTTTACTAAGTTTTTAGTAGATAGAGAAGGGAAGGTAGTAGCGAGATTTGAGCCTGTTGTTCCAATGGCAGAGATTGAATCAGCTATCCTAAAGCTATTATAGTGAAAGGAACAGATATGAAAAAGCTTTTAATTATAGCTCTCTCGATAGTTTTGTTTTCTGCTTGTAGCAATGATGTTCAAAAGTCTAGTATTAGTGAAGCGATGATGAAAGATACTGCTTCATCTTTGCCTGAAACGAATGAAAGCGAAGTGAGTTCAAGTTCATCTGAGGATGTGGAAGCAAGAGATATTTATGTAATTAGAAAAGCAAGTATTTCTGAAGGCGAACATAATGTATCGGCTGATATAATCTTGTATAGCGACAATACACTAGAAATCACTAACTTCAATTATGACGGCAAAGCTCCAGACACTTATATTGCTGTTGGCAATATAGAGGATGGTAAATTTGCTAAAGTAGCCTTGATTAGTGATATAATAGAGGACAAGCAAGAAAATACAACTATAATACTAGCAATTGATGATAGTTTAGAGTTTAATGCTGTATCAATTTGGTGCGATAAATACAAAGAGGATTTTGGTTCTGATTTGCTTTTAAGTGTATCTTAGCAACTAATATTACTCCTTTTGAATAAAATACTAAAAAGGCTAAGAACAGTGTTGCTGCTTCTAGCCTTTTTAGTATTTTGTTATTTAACTTTTCGTATGCTATTATTTGAAAAAATTCGTTTTCCCTTCTCTTACATAAACAAGCCAAAATCATGTTTATATTCATTTTCAAAAAAGTGAATAAAATAAGTTAGTGCCAATAAATCAGCACTTCCTCCAGGGCTGATATTTTCCTTGATGAAGTTATCATCTAATGCTTTAGAATAGCTAATATAATCGTTCTTATCTTCGGAAAGAAAACATGCTACCTCTTTTTTGATTTCTAGCATTTTTTCGTAGCTTGATCTGTTTATTATATTGCTGTCTTCTGAATTTGCTATTATATTTAGTAGTGTAAAAATGCCAGCATCATTTAGAGAGTTTCCATCTCTAAGTTTCTTTTCAAGAGAGGGCAGCGCTACATCAAATAAAGTTGGGTAGCCATCAATCGCTTCGCCTCGTATTCCACGAATGCCATATCTAGCATATAATTTCTCGCCATTTGTGACAGCGTTGTCTATAGTTATATTATCAAAATCTCTTGATAAATCTGTCACAAGCTCTTTTAGCAAGCCTTGTAAGCTTTTTCTTGAATATGGAATATTTCTAGCAAACATATAACCTAAAGCAGAAACTATCAAACCTAAAGAAAATATAACGCCTTTATGTGTGTTGACATTGTTAGTTGCTTTTAACATTGCAATTTCTGCATGAATTCCTATTGGACGGAGCAATAAAAATAGCTCATGAGGCGGTATTGATGCATTTATTATAGAGCACTGCACAAATTCTATAAAGTATGGCATAATTGCTAAAGCACTGCTTTCAAAGCTATGTATATCCATATCGTTGTGGGAACCGTTATTGTTTTGGTCAACTAACCCTGGTTTAGGTGAAGCAGTAACCTCGTATAATAATGCTCTTGCTGAAATTGAAGCAACAGACTTTGCGAATTTCATAGTGAAATAATCCCACATAATTTGAACAGTTAGACTAAAAACTTCTTCTATAGAATGAGTTCGTGAGCGTGAACATTCAAAAGCTGGTTTATTGCAGATTAAGCAGCTTCTCTCTTTAATATTAAAGAGAGAGCGTGAGATTTTACTTAAATCTGTATCAATTATATCAATATCATAAAGCCTGCCTAAGGAATGGCTTTCTTCTAGCTCTAGTAGAATTCGCTTAGCTTTTTTAGCCGAAGCACTTACAACAAAAAAGCATTCAAAACCAGTGTCTGCTTTTATTTCTTCGATATGAATAATAGGAATACCCCATGCCATGCATTGAGTTTTAATAGCTGTTACTCCTTCAAGGTAACTAGCATTTTGAAGAGGAAATATTTTATAAGGACCGACTATATTTAGAGTAAAGCTAATTACTGGCAGATTATATTTTTTTATGAGCTTATTTTGTATGTATTGTCGTCTTTCTCTTGCATCAAGCATTTGATGCAAAGAAATTTCTTTTGATTTTAACAAAGTTTTTGGTATCAATTTTGTATCTCCATTCTATTTATAAGTATAAGTTCATCATTGTTCTGCGGTTGCCTTTAGGGCGAGTAGAACGGATTTCTAAATCGTCCTTTGGAGGTGTATAATAATCTTATAAAGATTATTATAGCACAAATTAACTTTATATTATAGAAATGCTGTTAATTTTAATGCAAATTATTAGAAAATTCATTATTTATAGAAAGTTTATTTTTGTTATTACTAATATTTAGATTTATATAGTAGAATAAATGCATAACAAAATGATAGGAGATGCCTATGAGAGTTGAAAAAAAGATATTTCTAAAAACAACACACATGATACTGCTAACTTTAGCATGTGTCTTTATATTAAATTCCTTTACCTTTTGGCTGGTACGCAACAATTTTGAGAATGAGTCTAGCACAGATTTGCTAAGTGTTATATCCGAAATGAATAGCTTTGATATTTCGCAAGACATCGCGGAGTTTGGGGATAATATATCTAAATATGATTATTCATTGTATGTAAGTGATGGTAATGAGATATTGTTTTCAAATCTTTCTAATGCTCAGCGTGATGTATTTGAAAAACTAACTCCACCTCAAGTACAAAGCGATATTTCAGTGACAGTGGATTTAGATTTTTTAAATAGAACCGTTGTTACAATTTTAAAGCCAACTGATAATGGAAGCATTTTGATGGTTGCAATTGATAAAAGAGAAAGCCCAGGCATTCTCGGGCCAATTCAGGCAAATGAAAACACTAATATTATTCATTTTGCTTTGATATGCCTTGCTTATATGATGATTATTGTTACAATTAGTAGGCATTATGCAAAGCAGGTTGTAAAGAAGGTGATGATTCCTCTAAATCATTTGTTAGATGGCGTTAAGAGAATTGAAAGTGGCGACTTAACAACATCAATTTCATATAATGGCGAAGACGAATTTGAAATGGTTTGTCAGTCATTTAATAACATGCAAGCCTCGTTATTAACCGAAAAAAACCGAATCAATGCCTATGAAAAAGCAAGGACAGATATGGTTGCAAGTATTTCTCATGATTTAAGAACACCGCTTACTTCTGTTAAAGGCTATATAAAGGGCGTTCAGGATAATATAGCTTCAACTTCTGAAAAAAGAGAACAATACCTTTCAATAGCCTACAAAAAAGCCTGCGATATGGATTTATTGTTAGAAAGGTTATTTAACTTCTCAAAGCTCGAAACAGGAAACATGCCATTTTATAAAACAGAAACTGACTTAGTAGCTTTTACTGCAAGCTTTGTTGAGGATATAAAAGCCGATTTATCTCAGCAAAACATAAAGCTTTCTCTGGCGCATAGTGATGTTCATCTTTATAGCTTTGTAGATACTTCTCAAATGAAGCAAGTGTTTGGCAATTTAGTTAGCAATGCAATCAAATACGCAAAAACTGCCCAATTAAAGCTGAAAATAGAAGTTAAAGAGTTAGATAATCAGATTGAGATTATATTCTCAGATAACGGAATAGGTGTTCCAGAAAGTCAGATAGAAAATATTTTTGATCAGTTTTATATAGGCGACAGTTCAAGAAACGATAAAAATATTGATAGCAATGGTTTAGGGCTATATATTGTTAAATATATACTTGAAATGCAGGGCGGTAGCGTTAAGGCAGTAAATAATAATGGACTTAATATAGTAATGAGATTACCAAAAATAACTGAAGGGAAGTAATATTATGAGAATTTTAATAGCAGAAGATGAAAAAGAGATAGCGATGCTTCAAAAAGATTACCTTGAGATGAATGGGCTGGAGGTCAACATTGTTTCAGATGGTGCAAAGGTAGTTTCAGAAGTTTTATCATCAAACTACGATCTGTTAATATTAGATTTAATGCTCCCTAATGTAAGTGGACTTGATATTTGCCGAGAGATTAGAGATAAGATTGATATCCCAATTTTAATGGTAACAGCTAAAACTGAAACTATAGATAAAATAAGAGGGCTAGGGATTGGCGCAGACGACTATATTGCAAAGCCATTTGATCCTTCTGAGCTTGTAGCGAGGGTTAAGAGCCATTTATCTCGATATGGTCGATTGACTAATAAAACTAGTGATAAGTCATCAGAAGGCTCTGAGGAGATTATTGCAATTCAGGACTTGAAAATCTATGTTAATAGCTGGAAAGTCTATAAAGACCAAGAACTTATTAAGCTACCAAATAGAGAATTTGAGCTTTTAGTGTTCCTTGCAAACAACCCTAATATAGTTTTTTCAAAAGATAAGCTGTTTGAGCGTATTTGGGGCTATGACTATATAGGAGATAGTGCAACAGTCACTGTGCATATAAACAGAATAAGAGAGAAGATAGAAACCGATCCATCAAATCCAACTATTATTGAAACAATTTGGGGAGCTGGGTATAGATTTAATCGTTAATTTAAGCGGGCTTGAGATATAGCCTGCTTTTTCTCTTGACAACTATTACGTTTAGTGATATAATGTATTTAAAGATATATCACTAAACGTAATAAAAAGGAGGTAAAATGAGAGATAACGCAAAAGGTGGAGCTTTGACTGAGGTTACATTCTTTATTTTGCTATCATTATTCTCGAAAAATCATGGATATGGTATCATGCAGTTTGTTGAAAGCATGACTAATGGGCGGCTTGTTTTAGGTGCTGGTTCATTGTATGGAGCTATTAACACACTTTTAGAGAAAAAATGGATTGAACCAACTGATAATGGAACGGGACGAAAGAAAGAGTATATAATAACTCAGCTTGGCAAGGAAATAGTTGATTTAGAAATTATTCGTTTAAACAGCTTGCTTATAACAGCAAGAGAAATTGTTGGAGGTGAACAAGATGAAAAAAGTATATAGATTTTTTGGTGGTTTTTTAGAGGCGCAAACTAATTTCTTAAATAAAAAAGCTAGCGAGGGCTACAGGCTAGTTAATGTAGGGAATATTTCATACGAATTTGAAGAATGTAAGCCAAATGAATATCAGTATGTGGTTGACTTTGTTGCTGATAAAAACTATAAAGATTCTCTTGATTATAAGAGCTTTTTAGAGGATGTTGGATATAAAGTCTTTTATAAAAATTTGAATATTAACAATGCTATAATGAAGGTTAAGTGGCGACCTTTTGCAAAAAAAGGTGCAAGAATTGCAACCAAGGAGACTACATATAATAAAGAGCTTGTTATTGTCGAGAGAGAATATCAAGAAACTTCATTTGAACTGCATACAACAAAAGAGGATAGAATAGATTACTATAATAATCTTCGTAACATTAATCTCACTCCGTTTATACTAGGCTTATTTTTAATGTTATATTTATATTTTAATGATGCTCTATACTCCTTTGCAACATTGCTGATAGTTGTGTTAGTTTTAAATGCAGGCATATCAATCTTTCTTTATCAAAAGAAGGTTGCTGAATTAAAGAAAGAATAAAATAATATAAGAAGGGCAGTTGCTGAAGTTTAAACAGCAACTGCCCTTAATTGTTATTTATGCATACTATTCTTGTATATAGAAAATGCATTTTTTCCTGTTGATTTTGCATGATACATAGCGATATCAGCGTTCTTATAAAGGGTTTCAAAGTCGTTTTCGTCGCCTGCATATGCAATGGCTAAACCAACGCTAACAGATATGTTTATTAAGTCCCCATTCTTATTTCGCAAGCTACTAACAGATTTGCATAAAGTATCGGCTCTGTTTGAAACAACGGAAGTTTCAGTTGTATCCTTCATAAACACCATGAATTCATCTCCGCCAATTCGCCCTAATATGTCAATCTCTCTAAAAGTATGTGACATTGAAGAGTAGACTAGCTTTAGGACTTCGTCGCCAAACAAATGTCCCATGCTGTCGTTTATGCCTTTGAAATTGTCTAAATCTATTAGCAAGAGCGTGCCTCCAGCACCGCTTTTTAAAATCTCTTTAATAAACTTTTCTGTTGCAGCCTTGTTATATGCCCCAACTAGTGAATCTCTATCAGCAAGATAACGGAGCTTTTCTTCTTCAAGTTTTTTATCCTGAATATCTGAAATTGTGATCAAGGCAATAACATCTTTAGTTTCTTTATGGAAGGAAGCGTTGATGTTGCATTCATACCAATGAATATGTCCATCTTTCTCCCTAACTCTATATTCAGTCTTCCAAGTTGTGTGCCCCTCACTAATTTGCTTAATAATCTCATGAGTTAGTGTTAAGGATCTAAGGTTCTCTTTGTCCTCTTCAATGACATTATCATCTATAAAAATAGATATAAAGCTATTATAAGGCAAGAGCTTCATTTGAGGTTGTTGTATTCCAGACTTAAGTGCATCAAGGATAATATTGTTAGTGCAGTTAACATCAAATACTAAAAGTGTTTTCTGCATAAATGCATTTATATATGTTTGTCCCTTGTCAACTTGCTTTTCTAGCATTTCGTTTTTCTCTTTGTATTCAAGCAGAATAACAAAGCGAATAAGCATAAACACTCCAACATAAACACCAAGTAGTAAAGTCAGCGAAATTAAAATTTGATGTATTGCAAGCCCATAAATATCGTTAGCGATATGAAATAATGTGCCATTTAATATCATATACACATTGAACATTCCGCTAAGAACACATAGAAAAAGAATTTGATCAGGCGACTGATTTATAATTCTAAGGTATTTTTGTGGTATGAACTTAATTACTAATATGGTCGCAACTCCACAAAGAATAAATGTTATATTTATTGTCCACCAAAAGAATGAGCTAGTTTCAATTAGCAAATCTGATGGTGTATGGAGTATAATTGTTCCAATAGATATGACTATTGCCCGCACTGTCATTATGTGAAGTGTAACAGAGAATACACATGTTAGGATGCCGACAAAATGGTTTTTAAAGTAAATGAAAAATTCAATAATGACAACTAGTATTAGTGTAGAGTAGTTTAAGGCAGTTTGAACGCCTGAAATTTTGATTGATGATAGCATCAAAATAGGGTTAAGAATAGCAAACAAATAAACTAATTTACCTGAAAATCGAGGTTTATCAAGCATATTTTCAACAAGTCTAAAAAAGCATAGTGTGTAAAAAAATGCAATTATAGAGAATGATATTAAAGTGGGAAGTGAATCACAAGCCATCAGTTCATCCTTTCTAAAAGTAATAATAAAGTTATTATAACACAAAAGGCTTTAGTGTTCAAGCTATCATATTGAACAAATGTGAATGAAAAGGGGAGTCATATGACTGTCTATGCTGAAAATATAATTTTTAACATACTTGAAAATATAATTGATTTAGCATATAATTAACTTTGTAAATTATAATATTTTTGTTTGCGGAGGAAATTGATGTCTGATATTAAAACTGCGAAATATGATATGAAGTCAATAAATAAAGATGTGCTTTCTATGATTATCCCAATTAGCTTAGAAGGTGTGTTGCAAATGGTAGTTTCAACTGTTCTAATGGCAATGATTGGAAGAATAGACGTATTAGCTGTAAATGCTGTTGGCGTTGGAACAAGAATAACACAGCTTATTTGGTCGTTTGCAAGAGGAATATCAATAGGCGCAACAGTTGTTGTTGCAAGGGATTATGGTGCTAATAAAAGAGAATTGCTTCGTGCAAATGCTATTAATACACTAGTGTCATTATTTTTGATATGCAGCGTATGTAGTATATTGATATTTGTGTTCTCTCCACAAATTGTTGGAATTTTTGGCGGAACAGAAGAAATGATGTCTAGCTCTATTATGTATATGAGAATTGTAGCTTTAGGACTTCCATTTTGGAGTGTGCTTCTTGTAACTGCTGGAGTTCTACAAGGACTTGGAAATGCTAAAACGCCAATGATATTAACTTCAGCTTATAATATTCTTTCAATTTCAATTGGCTACATACTAATTTTTGGGAAGTTAGGAATACCATCTCTAGGAATAGCTGGTGCTGGATGGGCTTTAGTTATTTCGCAAATAATAATGTTCTTTATTAGTTTAGCAACTCTATATAAGTTAGGCATATTTAATAAAGTGGATGATTTTGTTATGACTCCAGAAATTCGCAAAATTACATTAAAAGGACTATATCGTGTTGGACTTCCAACTGCATTTGAAAACATGTTATGGCAGCTAGGATCTATTGCAATGATGGCTCCAATAATATCGTATGGTGACTATGCTTATGCAGCTCACCAGATGGCAATGCAGGCTGAATCTATTTCTTATATGCCAACCATGGGGTTTGCAGTTGCGGCAACTTCTTTAATAGGTAGAAGTGTTGGTTCAAATGATTATGATAAAGCAAAGATATATTATGACACTATAAATAGGATGCTAATAGTAATCACAGTTTTGATTGTAGTTATAATACTGCTTTTCCCAAGGCAACTAATGAGTGTGTTGACGCCATCTCCTGAAATTATAACTTTAGGTGCTTCTTATTTGATTATAACTGCCATTGTTCTTCTTCCTCAAAATTTAACTGGTGTTTATTGCGGTTCTCTAAGAGGTGTTGGTTATTCTAATCTCCCAATGTATATAGCATTTACAGGATTATGGTTAATTAGAGTGCCTTTATGTTATATTTCAGCATATCTAATTTCCGGAAGCACAATACATTTTATATGGATAGCGATGGCTATCGATAATGTAGCGAGATTTATAATTAGCAAGGTTCTCATTAAAAAGAAAGATATTTTTAAACAAGGGATAGGATAAATGATATTAACATTTAAAAACTGCTCTAAGAGTTATGGAGCGGAGATAATTTTTGATAAAATAAACTGGGTGCTAGATGCTGGAGAAAAAGTTGCTTTAGTCGGCCCTAATGGTTCTGGCAAAACGACACTACTAAACTTAATAACAGGAGAGCTTGATATAGACGAAGGAGAGCTTAGCAGGGCTTCTTCTGTTGTGATAGGCTATTTTAAGCAGGATAGTGGATTAGAGCTTTCAAACACAATCGCTGAGGAGATGAAGTCAGGGCTTAGTGAGGTGTATGAAGTTCAGAGCTTGCTTGATCAAACAAGTCATAAAATGAGCGAGCTTGTTGACCATGACGGAGAAGATTATCATCAGCTTAAAGAGGATTATAATCGTTTGCAAGCAAGGCATGATGCCTTAGATGGCTATAATGCTGAGGTTAGAATAAATACTATTCTTAGTGGTATGGGATTTGGGAATTTCTCTCGTGATACAATAATATCCTCTTTGAGTGGAGGAGAGAGAACAAGACTATCTCTAGCAAAATTGCTTCTAAGCTCGCCAGACTTAATGATTCTCGATGAGGCAACAAACCACCTTGATTTTAAAACTCTAATTTGGCTCGAAGAATACCTAAAGAATTATAAAGGCGCTGTTATTGTTGTTTCGCATGATAGGTATTTCTTAGATAAGGTAACTACAAAGACTATTGAGGTCGAAAACAATAATATTGTTGAGTATCCAGCTTCTTACACAGGCTTTGTAAAGCTGAAAGAGGATAGAATTCAGCGAATGGAAAAGGATTACGAGTTTAGAAACGCAGAGATAGCTCGATTAAAAGAGTATCATGATAAGAATATTGTGAGAGCCTCAACCTCTCAATCTGCTAAAAGTAGGCTTCGTATGATTGAGCATTTAGATGATGCGCCGCCACCACCAATCCCAGAAAAACCTCCGTACTTTAAATTTGAATATAGAGTTACACCAGTAAAAGATGTACTAGATGTATCCAATTTAGCTATGGGGTTTGGCGAAAAGACATTGTTTGAAAACTTTTCTATGCATATAATGCGCGGAGAGAGGATTGCAATTATAGGCGAGAATGGCGTTGGTAAATCGACTTTACTAAAATGCCTAGTAGCAAAACAAAGGCAGAAAAAAGGCAGCATAGAATGGGGAAGAAATGTTAAAGTTGGTTACTTTGATCAGGATGAAGGAGATTTAACTGGCAGCAAAACTGTTCTTGATGAAATTTGGGATAGGCATAGCCATAAACCTCAGCTTGAAATGCGAAACTTGCTAGGATCGTTAAGGTTAACAGGGGAAGAAATTTACAAAAAAGTTGATGTGCTTTCTGGCGGTGAGAGAGCAAGGCTAAAGTTTGGAATACTAAGCCTTGAAAACTCTAATGTCCTAGTGCTTGATGAGCCAACTAACCATTTAGATATAGGTGCAAAAGAAGCTTTAGATAAAGCTCTTATTGAATATGATGGAACAGTTATAGTTGTTAGCCATGATAGATATCTTCTTAACCATGTACCAACTAGAATAATTGAGATTTTCCCAGACAAGACTGTTGATTTTAATGGTGGTTTTGATGACTATATGCAGTATATTTCTAGCATTAAAGAAGAAAAGCCAAAAGAAGTAAAGGAAGAATCAGAAGCTTCAAAGCAATATCACAGAACTAAAAAACAACGAAGCCTTGATGTTGCTCATAAAAAGCAGATGCAAAGATTAGAGCAAGACATTGAGAATGCAGAAATTAGGATGACAGAAATTCAAGAAGAGATGAGCAGCCCAGAGGTTGCTTCAGATTTTGAAAAACTCTCGATGCTTACAAATGAATTTTTAGAGGTTCAGAAAAATGCCGAAGAGATGTTTTTAAAATGGAGCGAGATGAGTGAATAACTCAGAAAGGGAAGTTATGAGTAATTTAGAATGGAATAAAAGGTATACAATGATAGCCATATATGCTTTTTTAGTAATAATTGGTTCTATAACTTTTTTCTTAGCAGTTAGCAATATATCTATTGTTATGGATATGATAGCTTTTATACTAGATCCATTAAAACCAGTTTTTACTGGAATGATAATAGCATACTTGCTCCTTCCCGTACTAAAATACTTTGAAAAGAAGCTAGCAAAGCATATAACAAAACAAGGCTTACTAAGAGCATGTTCAATTCTGTTGACCTATTTAATTTCAATGATAGTGCTTATAGGATTTTTGTTTATAATCGTTCCTGAAGTTATGAACAGCCTCTATAGCTTAGGCAATAGAATTTCAGAGTTTATTGAGTTTTTCGATACTATGGTGTTATTTCTTAATGAGCAAATGCTAGATTATGGTTTGTCAGAAGAAACAGTTGCTGATATTATAACGACTGTTGACGGTTGGGTAGATATGAGCCTTGAATATTTCACTACTTTGCTTCCATACTTTTTAAACTATACTTTTGTCATTACTGGCGGCTTATTTAGAATGGTAATAGGTATTATAATTTCCATCTATCTTCTTGCCTCAAAAGATACACTAACAGCGCAGTTTTATAAAATATGCTATGCATTCATGGATGAGAAAAAGATAAGAAACTTCCTTGCTGTTACAAATCAAGCAAATAAAATGGTTGGTGGATTTATTATAGGCAAAATTATAGACTCTATAATAATCGGATGCCTTTGCTTTGGTTCGTTAAGTTTAATGAATATGCCAAACACAATCTTAATCAGCTTTATAGTTGGGGTTACTAATATAATACCTTTCTTTGGCCCTTTTATTGGAGCAATACCTTGTGTGATAATATTAGTTATTGAATCGCCAGTACAAGCGTTAATATTTATTGTATTTATAATAATACTGCAACAAATTGATGGCAATATAATAGGACCTATGATATTAGGGGATTCAACAGGGCTTTCACCATTTTGGGTGCTATTTTCAATCCTTTTCTTTGGAGGAGTAATGGGCATTCCAGGAATGATAATAGGTGTGCCTGTATTTGGACTTATATACTGGTTGCTATCAAATAATCTTCGCAAGAGATTGCTTGCAAAGGGCTTGCCAACAAAAACTGATGATTATAGGAATATGGGAGGATAGCTGCTACCCTTACAAAACAAGCCTTTTGTCTTTCCTTGCTCATCTAATGAGAGCAAACTGCACATAATTTTATGCCGTTGATGAGCGGCGGAATGGAGCA
>CAYJEV010000010.1:32694-33112 GCA_964369265.1 uncultured Oscillospiraceae bacterium | reverse complement strand
TACGGAAGTAAAATATAGGTGTAATTTAGCCTAGTGAAAAGCTCAGGAATAACTAAAGAAAATAGATAGAAATTGAAACTACATTATAATAATGACAGTATTTTTATTATGAGGTAAATTAGGGCATACTAAAAATAATATATAAAATAGAGGAGCAGTATATGCTTGAGAGAATTAAACAGATTTATGCAGAATCTTTAATTAAAACGCTTGTTATAGATAAGTCTAGTGTAGTTGTTTGGAAGAATAATGAGTTTGAGAAGCGATTTAAAGACTTAAAAGAGCCGATTGTCGAAAATATGCTTTTTCTATTAAATTCAAGCGAAAAAGTTTCAGTTGAACGAGCCGAAGATTTAATAGTTGTAAAAATAACTGATAACCAAACTAACACACCATACCTATCTAAATATATTAAGCC
>CAYJEV010000010.1:0-32684 GCA_964369265.1 uncultured Oscillospiraceae bacterium | reverse complement strand
TCAACTTCATCAATGATGTTTTATTCAGAAGGTATGCAGGATTTGTTTGAAGAGGATGAAGAGCTTTATGAAAGCTTTAAGCGGCTAAATAGATCTATTTTTAGAGTTGCAAGAATTGTTGAGGAGATAGATTTATACAACAAAATTCAAAACACCTCTAAAGAGGATATAAAACAAGAAACATTCAGTGTTGGAGAGCTGATTGATTGTTTGCTAAAAGAGATTGGTTTTAGAAGCGCTGGAGCAATTAAAATCGACACTAATTATGATGCTAATGTATGTGTGACTGCCGACAAAGATCTAATAACTAATGCCTTCCTAGAACTTTTGATAAATGCAGTCAAAGCAACAGTGCATGAAGATGCGAAACTTGCTGTAACAGTTACTGAAAAGTCTAGTAAAGCAATTATCAGCATAAAAGATAACGGATTTGGCTTTGATAATACTCAGGATATTTTTGCGCCATATGTTTCAGATACGGCCTCAGTTGGCCTTGGGCTAACTCTTGCGTATAAGATAATTTCTATGCATGAGGGAAATATTGTTGTTACCTCTAAAAAGAATGTTGGCACAACCTTTCAGATAACGCTTCCTATAGCTGAGCCAAACTCAGCTAAAAAGCTCGCTTCAATTTCAACAGAAAGAAGCAGATTTTCATTTATCAACATGATATTAAACGATATTTTCCCATCTTCTATTTAATAAGACAAAAAGAGATACGAATTAGTTTTTGTATCTCTTTTTATTTTTATAATAGCAAATAAATAAGCTTTAACATACTATGGTAGTAAATTGAAAGGAGTGTTATCATATGAAACATTATTTTGCAGCTGCAAATACAGGGAATGGATTTGCTAGCTTTTTTGAGAGCATTTATGATAGAGAAAATTGGAATAAAATCTACTTAATAAAAGGCGGGTCTGGTGTTGGAAAAAGCACTGCACTAAAAAGAATAGGCGAGGTTTTTGAATCTAAAGGCTATGATGTTGAAGGTATACTTTGTTCTAGCGATCCAAAAAGCTATGATGGTATTAACATACCAGAGCTTAAAATGACTTTTCTTGATGCAACTGCCCCTCATGCAATGGAAGCAACTATACCTATGATATTAGAAGAAATTGTTGACCTTGCTCAGTTTTTAGATGAGGTAAATTTAGTTGAAAATCGTGATATAGTCAAAGAATGTCTAGCCTACAAAAAGAAAGCTTATAATGATGCTTATAGCTATCTAAAAACAGCAAGCAGCGTTATGAATATAAACAAAGTGCTGTATAAAGCGCATATAAATAAGGATAAAATTGAAAAGACAGCCGAAGAACTTTGTGAGCGTTTAATAACTGGAGAAAAAGATAGTAAAGGCAAAAATCGCTTACTACTTTCGGAGGCTTTTTCATATAAAGGCTATGAAGACATGACAGAATCGCTTTTAACTAACAAGGCTGTTTATACCACAAAACATACTAACGAATATGCAAACTCTATTTTTATGAGGAAAATTATTGAAATAGCGAACCAAAAAGGATATGACACAGAATCATATTTATATGTGTTTGATAACGATATTGTTAAGTCAGTTGTTATTAAAGAATTAAATCTCGCATTCACACCTATAACAAATAAAAAATTCACTCCTATCAACATATCAACTTGGTATAAGAAGACACTAAAAAATTCAAAGCCACATATCGAAAAGAACAATAAGGTTATTGATTTGTTATTGGAGCTAGCAAAAGAAATGCTTATAAGTTCGTTTGAAAAACACGAGATTATAGAGGATATATATTCAAGCTCAATGAATTTTGAACTTGCCAATAAATATATTGATAATATATTATTTCGTTATAAATAGGAGGGAACATGGGATTAATACATTATGTTTATATATTTTTTGTAATACTTGTGTTTGTTTCTTTGATACTTAAAAAAGAGATTGTACTTCCTTGTTTTATAGGTATATTTGCTATTGGTGCATTAGTTGGTGGCGATATAGTGACTGGTGTTTCAGCGCTTTATAATGCCTTGATTTTTGCTGGAACGGAGTTTTGGAGCATCATTCTTATAATTTCTCTTGTTGTTAGTATGAGCAAGAGCTTATCTTATGTTGGGGCAGATGTTGCAATAGCCTCGCCTTTAAAAAAGTTTATGATAAATAAAGAAATAACCTTCTTGGTTATAGGCTTTATAATGCTTTTGTGCTCTTTAGTGATATGGCCTAGCCCAGCAGTTGCTTTGGTTGGTGCTGTTATTCTACCTTTTGCCTCAAAACTTGGATTAAATCCAATATGGGTTGCTGTAGCTATGAATATATGTGGTCATGGTATGGGGCTTTCGGCAGATTATTTTATTCAAGGCGCACCTACAGTAACTGCAAAGAGTGCAAACTTAGAAGTTGCTAGCATTATGTCAGCCTCTATACCAATATGGCTAATTATGAGTGGAGTGACTTTATTAGTTGCGTTTATTATGCTTAAAAGAGATTTAAAGCTTGAAAAGAATAGTGTAGTACCAATTGATGCTATAGATAGCTCAGAAATAACAGCTAAAGGCAAGCTTATTGGTGTGTTCACCATATTAGTTTTTTTAGTAGATTTATTTTTGCTAGTAGCGTTAAAGCTAACAGGAGGAGATGCAACTTCCTTAATAGGAGGGAGCGTAATTGTAATTAGTATAGTTTGCCTGTTTTCTTGCCACTGCCCTAAGGATGCAATGGAAATATGTGTCGATAATTTAAAGGACGGCTTTTCATTTGGTATAAAAGTTTTTGCCCCTGTTATAGTAATTGGCGGTTTTTTCTTTATAGGAAATGCAGAGATGGCTCCTAAAATTTTAGGTGGGCACGAAATTTCTATACTAAACGACATAAGCTTTGCTCTATCATCAAAGGTAGGCTTAAGCCCTGCGACTGCTGTGTTAACGCAAGGCGCAGTTGCAGTAACTGCTGGGCTTGATGGCAGCGGCTTCTCTGGGCTTCCAATTGTTGGCACACTTGCTTATAGTTTTGGTGCAGCTATGGAAATAAGTGTTGCAAAGCTTGCTGCTTATGGACAGATAGTGACAATTTGGGTTGGTGGAGGAACTATAATTCCTTGGGCGGTTATACCAGTTGCTGCAATATGCAAGGTATCTCCTAATGAGCTAGTGAGGAAAAATTTAATTCCTGTACTTTGTGGTTTAGCAGTAACGACTTTATATATGATTTTAACCTTATGATTTGTAATTTAAATCTGTGTAAATGCATAGTATATAGAAACAACAAAATTAGTAAGGAGAATATTTATTATGGGAATGCCACAAATTCCAGATGGAACTAATCGCCCTAATCTTTCTGAGGTTGTAGTTGATATATTGCAATCGGTTGCAGTTGAAGAACTTGCACTTGCGCATTTACTTAATGCAGAGGGAGAAAAATTGCAGGAGGTAGTGCATAAATTTTCTTGTGATGAGATATGTGCAAAATATCTATTAAGCAACTGCAAATGTACAACGAACTTTCTCAATAATGTTATTATGCAGGAATGGATTTTGCTAAACAAAATTAAATCCACATTAGAAGTATACGAAACAATGGAGGAAGGTTGTAAACGCACCGATTGTGAATGCAGGGTGTGTAAAAGAGGCTAAAATATATAAAGCAGCAATTGTTCAGTTAATAATTGCTGCTTTTTGTTGCATTTATTAGTGTTTTGAGGAGAAAAATATCATATAACCCTTGTAATCGTGTGGGAATTTGTGTATAATATTAAAAGTATAAAAATATGGAGGGAATATAATGACAAATTTTTTATTAACAGCTGAATCTGGATCTATGCTAAGTTCTTTTGTGATTATTGGTATTACATTTGCGATGATGTACTTTTTCTTAGTAGTACCACAAAGAAAAAAAGACAAGCAAACAGCTAGCATGAGAGCCAGCTTAGAAGTTGGTGATGAGATTTTAACTGAAGGCGGCATTGTTGCGACTGTAGTTAGTGTTCGTGAGGATACAATTATAGCTGAAACAGGCAGCGATAGAGTTAAAATTCGTTTTGCTCGTTGGGCAGTTAGAGAAATCATTACAAAAGTTTAAGTATAGGAATTATGTCTTGCCCTTTAACATAACTATTTAATAGTAGCGATTATTAAATTTTAGGAGGGATGGCATGAGAAAAAATAAAAAGAAAAAGAAGCCTCAAAGTTTACACACAACTATAATAAAGGCGACTATCCTTGGCTTTGTGATATGTGGTTTGTTAGTCCTTGCAACAGCTGGGGTTATGATGGTGGCTGATGTTCCAGTTTCAACAGTCGATGCTGTAATGGTAGCTTCGACTATTGCCTCAGTTATGATTGCAGCAGGATTTGCAACATCTGCCTATAGAAAAAATGGAATGATGGTTGGTGCTGCTGTTGGCGGGCTTTTTTATGTTATATATTTTATAATATCGCTTTTATTTTCATTAGAATTTGGTGTGTTAGCTTTTACAAAGCTTGCAATATGCCTTCTTAGCGGAATGATAGGCGGAATTTATGGTGTTAATGTAAGAAAAGTTGGCAAGGGCAATGCAATAGTAAAATAAAGGCTTGCACTTATTATTTTTTTGGTGTATAATACTAGTGTAATTTTAATTTTATAGCATGAAGTGCTATGTGTTGGGCGATTATCGCTTAAAACACAATAAAGCTCTTATCATTTTACTCAGCATGATAAGAGAAAATTTTTATTATTATTTTATGTCGGAGCTGAGCGACAGAATGGAGCATTACTATGAAACACATAAAAACTCTTAACAAACCAAATCTAAAGGAATCAGCAGTAAAGGGCGGTTGTGGCGAGTGCCAAGCATCTTGTCAATCTGCTTGCAAAACATCTTGTACTGTTGCTAATCAGAAATGTGAGAGAAATAGATAAGTCACTTTAAAGTTATGGGACAGTTTGTACTGTCCCTAAATTTTTGTGTTATTTTGGAGGTATTATAAATGATACATCGTTTTTCGCATAAAGACCTAAACTTTGTGCTAGATGTTAATAGTGGTAGCGTTCATTTAATGGACAAGCTAGCATATGATATGGTGGGAAAACTGCCTAGTGTTATGAACGAACACCTAACTGAAGATATTCTCAAGGCTTTTTCAGATGATTACACTGAAAACGAGATTAAAGAAACATATTCTGAGCTCTATTCTTTATATAAAGACGGCGCTTTATTTTCAGTTGATGATTATGATAAGTTTGACAACTTAATGTCCTTATCGCCAATTAAAGCACTTTGCTTACATATCGCCCATGACTGCAACATGAGATGCGAATACTGCTTTGCTTCAACAGGGGACTATAATGAAGGCAGAACTATGATGAGCCTTGAAATAGGCAAGAAGGCTATTGATTATCTTCTCCATCATTCTAAGGGCAGAAGAAACCTTGAATGCGATTTCTTTGGCGGAGAGCCTTTAATGAACTTTGATGTAGTTAAAGAGATAGTTAAATATGCTAGAAGCAAAGAGGCAGAATTCAATAAGGTATTCCGTTTTACAATCACAACTAATGGACTTTTATTAACTGACGATAAGATTGAGTTTATCAATAAAGAAATGCATAATGTCGTGCTTTCAATTGATGGTAGACCAGAAGTTAATGATAGGGTTAGAAAAAATCTTGGTGGCGGCGGCTGTTATGCTTCTGTTATGCCAAAGTTTAAAAAGTTAGTTGATGGAAGAGGCGAGGGGCAGTATTATGTTAGAGGAACGTTCACAAAGTATAATATTGACTTTGCCAACGATGTTCTTCACCTTAACTCATTAGGCTTTGACCAAATATCTGTTGAGCCTGTTGTTGCTGATGAGAAAATGCCTTATGCGCTAACTCTTGCCGACATCCCAGCAATCTCAAGTGAATATGATAGATTGGCTGAGATAATGCTTGAAGAGGATAAGAAAGGAAACTTCTTTAATTTCTTCCACTTTATGATGGATTTAGAGCAAGGACCATGCGCCATTAAACGTCTTCGTGGTTGTGGATGCGGAAATGAGTATATGGCTATAACTCCAGATGGAGATGTATATCCATGTCATCAGTTCGTTGGGCATGAAGAATGGAAGATGGGCAATGTTCTAGTATCGAATGACATTGATATTGATATAAAAACAGAGTTTTCTAAGGCTACTGTGTATGGCAAGGAAGAATGTAAGGAATGCTGGGCTAAGTTCTATTGTAGCGGTGGTTGTAATGCTAACAGCCATATCTACAACGGCAACATCCTTGTTCCACATAAGCTATCTTGCGAACTAGAAAAGAAAAGGGTGGAGGCTGCTTTATATCTAAAGGCTGCTTCAATGCTTGCTGAATAATATTGAAAATTTTAATGTAGATAAAGGCTACACCAAGCGTTATGCAAGGTGTAGCCTTTGTTTAATTACTTTTTATTAGATTTTTCTAATTCTAGCATAATAATTTTTCTGTGTATTCCTGAAGAAAACCCTCCGATGGAACCATCGGCTGCTATGACTCTATGTCAAGGGATGAAAATTGAGATAGGGTTTTTGCCGTTGGCATTTCCAGCAGCTCTATATCCCTTTGGAGAGCCAGCGCGCTCTGCTAATGTCATATAGCTAATAGTTTCGCCATATGGTATCTTGCATAGCTGCTCCCAAACTCGCTTTTGAAAATCTGTTCCCTCTGGTTTTAGAGGGAGGCTGAACTCAAACAACTTGCCATCAAAATAATCGACAACTTGAGTTTTAGCGCTTTTTAATACATCAGTAAGTTCACCAGCATCAGGCTTTGGCTCATCACGCATGTTAGCTTCGACAATAAATCCATCTTCCTCTTCTAAAATAACATAGCCTACTTTAGTTTTAACTGATCTAATATTTCTCATCAGTGTACTCCAGCGCCTCTTCTTGCCCTAGCATAATTCTAAGCCCGCCAAGTGCAAGAGATTCCATCTCATTCTCACCAGGCAGAACTGTAACAGGTGCAAGCTGTGAAACTCGTTTTGAAATCATGCCTGTAAGCATTTTAGAGTGAGCGATGCCACCAGTGATTACAATAGCATCAGGTAGCTGTTCTGCTGAGAGAGAAACATACCCAATAGTTTTGCATATTTCATTAGCCATTGCCTCATACACAAGCTTTGCTCTTTCATCGCCATTGTTTATACGCTCTTCAATTTCAATGCAGCTAGTTGTACCGAGTAAAGCATATAAACCGCCTCTACCACGCACTTTTTTCTCCATTTCGCTTTCAGTGAACTTACCGCTATAGCAAAGATGAATAAACTGAGTTAGAGGGACTGAACCGGCTCTTTCAGGGGCAAAACAGCCGATGTCATCGCTGGTAGAGTCTATGATAGCTCCCTTTTGATGATAACCAGCAGTTATTCCTCCTCCAAGATGAAGCACAACCAAGTTCATTTCCTCATATTTCTTTCCAACGCTTTTAGCATATACTCTAGCCATAGCCTTTGTGTTTAGCACATGGCAGAAGCTCTCTCGCTTTATTTCAGGTATGCCAGTAATCTTAGTTTTTTCACTAAACTCACTAGCAGAAACTCCATCATAAATATATGCCTTAATGCCAATTTCGTCTGCAATGCCCTTTGCAATAGGCGCTCCTAGATTTGAAGCGTGATGGAATCTCGGCTCGTTATTTAGTCTAGCAACTAAGCTGTCATTTACTAAATATCCGCCAGTTTTGATAGGAGGCAATGCTCCACCTCTAGCGATGATAGCAGATAGCTCGCTTAAAGAAACATTATTCTCTTTAAGGAAGCCTAAAATAGCCTCTTTTCTCATTTCATATTGATCTGCTATTGTTGCATACTTTCCAATCTCATCTGCTGGGTGAAATATTGATTTAACAAAAAGTTCTTTCTCATTTTCATACACAGCTATTTTAGTGGAAGTAGAACCAGGATTGATTATAAGTAGTTTGTTGCTCATAAAAAGCTTTTCCTCTCTTTTGCGTTAATTTAGGCTAAAGATAAACCTAGCTCAAAAGCTTTGCAGTTAATTTCAATAAAGTCTTTTTTAACATTTTCTTTTATTATGGATAGCCAGTCAATATTATGAAGCTCCATTTTTTTAACAGCAACTCCAAGCAGCACAATATTCATAACTCGAATGTTGCCAAGCTTTTCAGCCTCGTCAGCA
Organism: uncultured Oscillospiraceae bacterium; assembly: GCA_964369265.1. GTDB lineage: Bacteria > Bacillota > Clostridia > Oscillospirales > Ruminococcaceae > DAMCAP01. The sequence goes on along the minus strand of CAYJEV010000010.1, from coordinate 24,557 downwards.
GCCTTTACTATTGTTGTATCGGCATTTTTAGAAATTTCTTCAATAATTGTTTCAGGATAATCAAGAGTTTTTGAAATCATAGGCATTGATGGTATTTTATAGTCATTTACAACAACCTTTCCACCAACTTTCAAATACTCTAACCACCTAAGCGCCTCCATTTGTTCAAATGAAACAAGTATGTCTGCTCCACCAAGCTCTATGACAGGGGAGTTAACTTTTTCACCATATCGAACTTGTGAGGAAACCGAACCGCCTCTTTGGCTCATTCCATGTATTTCGCTCATTTTAACATCATATCCAGCTTGCATAAGCCCAGTTGTAAGCAGTTTAGATGCAAGGATTGTGCCTTGACCACCAACTCCAACTAATAGAATGCTTTTTGTCATAATCGTCACTCATCCTTTCACTAATTTTTAACTATAGCCTTAACAGGGCATATCTGCATACAAATCTCGCATCCAACACATTGTACCTTATCAATAACAGACTTTTTGGCTTTGTTATCAAAAGAGATAGCTGGGCAACCTGATTTAATGCACATTTTGCAACCAACGCATTTCTCAGTAACCACACATTTTTGTTTAAATGCAGAAGGGAATTCCTTTTTGTCTTGGTTTGAGAATTTCTTTAATACACAAGGCCATCTGGTGATAATAACAGAAGGCTCGTTTAGTCCTAAAGCCCACTCTAAGGTTTTCTTAACTTCAGATAGGTTGTTTGGATCAATTACTTTAATATGCTTAACTCCACAAGCCTTGACCATCCCCTCAATATCAACATGCTCCGAACTATCGCCCATGGCATTATAGCCTGTGCCTGGATTTTCTTGGTGACCTGTCATTCCAGTGATTCTATTATCGAGGATTATATTAACAGTATTGCTGTTGTTGTAAACAACCTCTAGCAAAGAGTTAATGCCTGTGTGGAAAAAAGTAGAGTCGCCTAGCACAGATATTACTCTCTTGCCGCTATCGCCCATGTCAAATATCTTTTGCATTCCATGCCCAGAGCTAAAGCTTCCACCCATACATAAGTTATAGTCCATAGCGTTATAAGGCTCTGCGAATCCTAAAGTATAGCAGCCTATATCGCCAGCAATAGCGACATTCTTTAGTTTTCCAAGCTCGTAGAACATGCCTCTGTGTGGACATCCAGCGCAGAGTGTCGGTGGGCGAGGGGAGATATCCTCTTTTTTATACTCAATAGTTGGTAAAGTTTTGCCTGTTAGCGATTTTCTAAGTACATCTTGTGTTAGCTCTCCGCAGAAAGGGAAGGTATCTCTTCCGTGCACAGTGAAGCCTAATGTTTTGATGTATTCCTCTAAAATTGGATCGTTTTCCTCAACTACATAAAGAGTTTCAAACTTACTGCAGAACTCCTTTATCTTCTTTTCAGGAAGGGGATATGTAAAGCCAAGCTTTAAAAAGCTAGTGTCTTCAGGGAAGGCTTCTTTTGCATAGTAATAGCTAAGCCCTGAGGTAATAACGCCAACTTTGCCTCCCAAAAACTCCATCTTATTGATTTTTGTGTTTTCGGCATAGGCGGTTAATGCCTCTAGTTTCTTCTCAACTTTTAATCTCATAACTCTCGAAAAAGCTGGGATAGTAATGTTTCTTGGAATGTTTCTTTCGTAAGAGAGTATTGGAGTTTCTTTTCTAGGAGATGTTTCAACAATGCATTTAGAGTGACAGACTCTAGTTGTAACTCTAAAAAGCACGACAGTTTTAAAACGTTCACTAACTTCAAAAGCCATTTTTAAGAAGTCGATACATTCTTGGCTGTCTGATGGTTCAAACATTGGGATTTTTGCAAATTTTGCATAGTTTCTGTTATCCTGCTCATTTTGAGAGGAGTGTTGCCCAGGCTCATCAGCAGTGACAAGCACAAGACCGCCATTAGCTTCAATGTAAGCATAGGTGAATAAAGGATCGGCAGCAACGTTAATCCCAACGTGCTTCATAGAACATATCGCCCTGCCACCAGCGATAGATGCACCAACAGCTGCTTCAAGTGCAACCTTTTCATTTGGCGCCCATTCGCTATAAATTTCTTTGTAAGTGGATATGTTCTCTAGGATTTCTGTGCTAGGAGTACCAGGATACGCAGAAGCAAAATGAACACCAGCTTCATACGCACCTCTTGCAATAGCTTCATTGCCAGTCATTAGTTGTTTCATAACTTCCTCCGTTTCTTTATAATGCAAAGTTTAGATTGCTAAAGCTACAAGCTATATAACTTGATAGATTATCTTACTAATTTATGCATTTATTTTAATTATAAGATAGCATATATTGGAAACAAATACAATAGTTTTTATGTAAAATGCATTAAAACTTTACTTTCTTTAGTGCTTTACAGTGCTTTTTAAACAAATGTCACTTAATGCTATTATAATAAATGTCGATTTGAAAGAAATTTTCTTGCAGTTCTCAAAATATTGTAGTATAATAGATGGGTTATTGGAGATATTGTCCTTCAATAATTTGATTTTAGGATATTTGTGTTAATTTAGAAATGGAGATAAGAATGTCGATTAAGAACATTGAGAAACTTTTAAGACAAGTTCAAAAGCCAGCAAGATACACTGCAGGCGAGATGGGCAGTGTTGTCAAGGAAATAAAAGAGGGCATGTTAAGATATGCTTTTTGCTTTCCAGATTTATATGAAGTGGCTATGTCACATCTAGGAATGAAAATCCTTTATTCTCATGCAAATGCTAGAGAAGATGTGGCTTGTGAGAGAGTATTTGCTGTTGATACAGATTTAGAAAAGCTAATGCGCGAGGAAGATGTTCCTATGTTTGCCTTAGAGAGCATGGATCCTCTAACTGAGTTTGACATTATTGGATTCACTCTTCAATACGAACTAAGCTTTACAACTATACTTAATATATTAGATCTTGCTAAAATTCCACTAAGAACATCTGAAAGAAAAGAAGCATTTCCTCTAATAATAGCTGGAGGACCTTCTGCGAGCAATCCAGAGCCTCTATCTGCATTCATTGATGCTTTTGCTATTGGCGAGGGCGAGGAAATGAGCGATGAGCTTTTTGAGGTTTGTAAAAAAGCTAAGGCTGAAAATTGGGATAAAGACACTCTACTAAAAGCTGTTGCTAAAATTGAGGGATATTATGTTCCTTCTTTATATGATGTTACTTATAACGAAGATAAGACTATTAAGGCTGTTACACCAATTGGAGATGTTCCAGCTGTTGTTAACAAAAGAATTATAGCTGATCTAGATAAAGTGCATTACCCAGAAAATTTCATTGTGCCTTTTATTGACACAGTACACGACAGAGCTGTAATAGAGCTTTTTAGAGGTTGTATTAGAGGATGTCGTTTCTGTCAGGCTGGATTTATATATCGCCCAATAAGAGAGAAAACTCCTGAAACGCTAAATAAAAACGCAACTGATTTATGTGGTAATTGTGGGTTTGATGAAATCAGTCTTTCCTCTCTTTCAACAAGCGACTACACAGGGCTTGAGGATTTATTAGGAAAGCTGCTTAGTTGGACAGATGACGAAAAGGTGAATCTTTCTCTTCCATCTTTAAGAATAGATAACTTCTCAGAAGATTTATTAGAGAAAATCAAGAGAGTTCGTAAAAGCGGACTTACATTTGCACCAGAAGCTGGAACACAAAGGCTTCGTGATGTTATAAACAAAAATATAACTGAAGATGATATACTAGGAACTTGCAAGATGGCTTTTGAAGGTGGATACACTTCTGTTAAGCTATACTTCATGATGGGTCTTCCAACAGAAACGCTAGAAGATATTGAAGGCATCGCAGAGCTTGCTCAAAAGATAGTCGATTTATACTACTCACTTCCAACAAAGCCAAAGGGCAAGGCTGTTAATGTCACAGTGAGCATAGCTTGTTTTGTTCCAAAACCACATACCCCATTCCAGTTTGATCCTCAAGATACGATGGAGATGTTAAAAGAAAAGCAACAGCATTTATTAAAAAGCGTCACTAGCAAGAAGGTAAGCGTTAAATACCATGATGCTGATACAAGTATGCTAGAGGCGATTTTAGCAAGAGGCGATAGAAGGCTTTGTGATGTTATGGAGCTTGCATTTAAAAACGGAAGCAAGCTTGATAGCTGGGGAGAGCATTATAACCGCAAGGCTTGGGACGATGCTTTTGAAGCAGCCGGAGTTGATCCTAATTTCTATATTTATAGAAATCGCTCATATGATGAAGTGCTTCCTTGGAACCATGTTAATTACGGTGTATATAAAGAGTATTTCATTGAGGAGCATAAGAAAAGTCGTGAAAATCTAACAACAGCGCATTGTCGTCTAGGCTGTCATGATTGTGGAGCGAGAGATTTAAATGGAGGTAAATGCGGTGCGATTGGTTAGAGTGTTTTTTAGAAAAGCGGATAGGGGTATCTATATCTCTCATCTTGATCTTAATAGATCTATGCAAAGGGCGTTAAAGCGCTCAAGGCTGAATATTTGGTATACACAAGGCTATAATCCTCATATCTACTTAACTTTTGCCCTGCCTTTATCATTAGGCTTTGAGGGAATTAGAGAGTCAATGGATATTAGAGTTCTTGGAGATACAACAAACGAAGAGGTTGCCGAAAAATTATCTGCTGCTTTTCCTCCTTGTATAACATTAGTTGAAGTTTGCGATGCAGAGCTTGATCCAAAAGAAATAGCTTTAGCAGATTATGATATAACTTTTGATGGCAACGAGGATGACTTAGCGAAGTTTATAGCTTTTTCAAATAAAGATGAGATAATGGCTGAAAAGAAAACTAAGAAAAAAGGGATCACTGAAATTAACCTTGCTCCTTTGTTTAAAGTTATCGAGTCTTCAGTTAAGGATGGGGAAGTTTTTGTAAAGCTTAGAGTAGCAGCTGGAAACCAACTAAACATAAATCCAACACTTATTATTGGAGCTTATGATAAAGAGGTTGTGTTTAATAAAATTGTTAGAACAGGTGTATTTACGGCCGAAGAAAAAACTTGGAATTAATTTTATAAAACCTATTGATTTTAGCATTCTTATATGCTATAATAAATCACTGTGTGGTACTGCTGTGTATGCAGCGGGGTTTGATGCCGGTACAACACCGAGTATTAAAGTGAGCAGTCCTCTGGTAAAAATGCCATGAAAGCTTGCATATTAAAAGGAGAAGAATTATGAACGCACTAGAAAAAATTTCCCAGAGTTCTCTAAAAGAAACTCTACCAGTAGTTAACGTTGGTGACACTATTCGTGTAAGCGTTAAGATCAAAGAAGGCGACAAGGAAAGACTTCAAGCTTTCGAGGGTACTGTTATTGCTAAGAAGCATGGCGGAATCCAAGAAACATTTACAGTACGTCGTGTAGCTCACGGTGTAGGTGTAGAGAGAGTATTCCCAATCCATTCCCCTAACGTTGCTGATGTTAAGATTATTAGAAGCGGTAAGGTAAGACGTGGTAAGCTATACTATCTAAGAGATCGTGTAGGTAAGGCTGCAAAGGTTAAGGAAGCTCGCAGATAATAAAAGCAGCAAAGGGACAATTTTGTCCCTTTTTGTTTATATAAAAATAATTTTGGAGGGTTTTATGTCTGAAATTAACAATAATAATGATAATTCTTTAGAAAAACAAGAAACTAAGAAAAAGCCTGATAGAGTTCGTGAAGCATTAGAGTGGTGTGAGGTAATAGTAAGTGCTGTTGTTGCAGTGGTGTTTTTATTTTCGTTTGTTGTTAGAACATCGCAAGTTGATGGGAAATCTATGCTGCCGACTTTAGTACATGGTGATGTGCTTTTGATATCCAGAACTCTAACTAACTTTGAATATGGCGATATTGTAATTTCAACAAAACCAAACTATCATGATCAACCATATGTTAAGAGAGTAATTGCAACAGAAGGGCAGACTGTCAATATAGATTTTATAAGAGGCATAGTATATGTTGATGGTATTGCATTAGACGAGCCATACACATTCGAGCCAACTTATGATGATTATGATGTTGAGTTCCCTGTGACAGTGCCAGAAGGTTGTGTTTTTTTGATGGGAGATAATAGAAATAATTCACTAGATAGCCGTTCTTCTGAGGTAGGCATGGTGGATGAGAGGTATATACTCGGAAAGGCATACTGGAGAGTTGTACCATATGAGAACTTCGGAGGACTATATGCATAATAACTTAGAAAATGTTGAGGCTACTGTTAAGGTAATAGAAGATCAACTAAGAATACACTGGTTTCCTGGGCACATGGCTAAAACCAGAAGACTTATGGCTGCCAACTTAAAGATGGTGGATATAGTGGTAGAGCTTCTTGATGCAAGAATACCGCTTAGTAGCCGTAATCCTGAGATAGATAAAATTTGCGGCACAAAGCCTAGAATGGTAGTGCTTAACAAATGTGATAGTGCAGATGAAGCTATTACAAAACAATGGGTGGCTTATTTTGCTTCAAAAGGCATACCAGCAGTTCCAACCGATTGTAAGAGCGGTAAGGGGCTTAAAAATGTTATTGCTGAAACAAGAAAAGCTCTTAAAGAAAAGCTTGAGCGCTTTGAGAAAAAGGGAATGGCTGGCAGACCTATCAGAATGATGATAGTAGGTGTGCCTAATGTTGGAAAATCCTCTTTTATTAACAAGATGGCTGGTGGCAAGAGGGCGAAAGTTGAGGATAGACCTGGCGTTACTAGAGGAAAGCAATGGGTTAAAATGGAGAGCGGTATGGAACTGCTTGATATGCCTGGTGTTTTATGGCCTAAGCTAGATGACCCAATTGTGGCTGAAAATCTCGCTTTCACAGGCGCAATAAAAGACGATATCATCGATATTGAAGGATTATCTTTTAGGCTTGCTGCAAGGTTGGCTGGTTTATACCCAAAACTGCTAGCAACTAGATTTAATATTGACGAAGAGTTTGTAAAAGCATCTAAAGGGCATGAGATTGTTAATGCTATTGGCAAAAAGAGAGGTATGTTAATCTCTGGTGGAGAAGTAGACACGTTAAGGGCTTCTATAACATTGCTTGATGAATTTAGAGGCGCAAAACTTGGAAGAATTACACTTGATAGAGTTTAGGAGTGTGCTAGATGGAGAGTAATTCAGTTGACATGCTTTTCTATGAGAAGATAGAAAAAGCAAACGGATTTACAGCAATATGCGGAGTGGACGAAGCTGGAAGAGGACCTTTAGCCGGTCCAGTTGTTGCTGCTGCTGTAATTTTGGGCGACGACTTTGATTTATCTGAGATTAACGACTCTAAAAAGTTAACAGAAAAAAAGCGCGAACAGCTTTTTCCTTTAATAAAGGAAAAGGCTTTAAGCTATTTTATAGCAATTGCAACAATTGAAGAAATTGATGAACTTAATATACTTAATGCTAGTCTGCTTGCAATGAAAAGGGCTGTTGAAGGCTTAGAAAAAAAGGCCGACATAGCGCTGATTGATGGCAATAAGACCCCAAAACTTCTAATTCCTAGCAAGGCGATAGTTAAAGGGGATATGTATTCAAGATCAATAGCAGCTGCATCTATTCTAGCTAAAGTTCACAGGGATAAGCTCATGGAGGAACTAGACAAAGACTATCCAGAATATAAGTTTAGCAAACATAAAGGTTACCCTACAAAGCTTCATTATGAATGCATACTAGAGCATGGAATTAGTCCTGTGCATAGAATGACATTTTTAAAAAAGCTAATCAAAGAACACCCAGAACTAGTTGAAGGTTAGGGTGGATGGCTATGGGTGTAAAATATACAGCAGCTGACATTGGCAAAGCTGGTGAAGAGTTTGCAAAGCTAATTTTAGAGAGAAAAGGATATAAGTATATCACTTCTAACTACTATACTAGATATGGTGAGATAGATTTAATAGCCATAGATGATAATACAATTGTTTTTTTAGAGGTGAAGACTAGAAAAATGTCCACTTCAACACCAGCAATATTTTCAGTAACCCCATCAAAACAGAAAAAGATAATAAAAAGCGCATATAAATATTTAAGTGATATTGGATATAACTATGAAATGAACTTTAGATTTGATGTTGTTTCAATATACTATGAAGTTAAAGACGAACTCCTTTTTACATATGATTATATTGAAAACTCATTTCAAATCGATGAATCTAATCAACCAGAAGCTTATTATTAAGGTGTTTTGAGCCAGTGTTATAGCTTTGTTATCTATAAGAACTGGTCTTTACATACAAATTTAGAAAGGAAAGATAATAACATGAAACCAACAGGTATGATTGACTTTCACTCAGATACTCTTATCCTTGACAGAAACTACACAGGCAAAGAAGAGGTATCAATAGGGTTAATTAACGATGGGCATATTTCACTTGATAAAATGCCAAAGGGTACAAAATGGGCGCAAGCTTTTGCGGTGTTTGTTCCTGATGAATTTAGGGGACAGGGAGCAATAGACTTTTTTGAAAGATACGCTAACCACTTTGATAAAGAAATATTAAAGCATAACGATAAAATTTCTCACTGTAGAACCTTTGAAGAGATCGAAAAAGCTTTTGAAGAAGAGAAGTTTGCAGCTATACTAACTGTTGAAGGCGGAGCTGTGCTTGCTGGAGAGCTTGAAAGAGTTGCTTATATGCAGAAGAGGGGAGTTAAGGCTATAACCCTAACTTGGAATGGCGAGAATGAAATTTGTTCTGGTCATACAACTTCTAATGGTATCTCTGATTTTGGGAAAAAAGCTATTAAAGAGATGGAGAAAAGACGCATATTAGTAGATACTTCGCATATCAATGATATAGGATTTTTAGACTTATGCGAAATCGCTGAAAGGCCTTTCTTTGCATCACACTCAAACAGCAGAACTATCTGCCCTCATAAAAGGAATTTAACTGATGAACAGTTTGGGGAGTTTGTTAAAAGGGGCGGTGTAGTGGGTCTTAACTACTGCACAGCGTTTATTAGCGACAAGAATGAAGATCCGAGCTTTGATGATTTATATAGACATATTGAGCATTTTCTAGCCTTGGGCGGTGAAGATGTAATATCACTAGGATCTGATTTTGATGGTGCTAGTGTACCTTCTTGGCTTAATTCAGTTGAGCTTTCCTTAAATCTGTATGAAATGATGATCAAAAAAGGATTGTCAGAAGAAATAGCTGATAAAATTATGTTTAAGAATGCGTATAATTTCCTTAAAAAGAATCTATAGAATGTGAGGTTATAATGGCGTTATATACAATAGCCGATATACATTTCTCGTCTTCTGGCGAAAAGGCAATGGATATATTTGATGGTTGGCATGATTATCAAAATAAAATTATTAACAACTGGAAAGAAATTATAAAACCAGAGGATATGGTTGTGCTTCCAGGTGATATTTCTTGGGCAATGGGACTTGAAAATGGGCTTGATGATTTTAAGCTTATAGATTCATTGCCAGGAACAAAGTATCTTTTAAAAGGCAATCATGATTATTGGTGGAGCACCAAAAATAAAATGGATAATTTTTTTCGCGATAACTGTTTAAATACAATAAATATAATCCATAATAATTCAGCTGTTTATGGTGAGTATGGTATTTGTGGAACTAGAGGTTGGATGCTAGAAACATATACAGCAGAAGATGAAAAAATTGTTTTGAGGGAAGCTCAAAGGCTTGAAACATCAATCTTAGATGCTATAAACAAGGGGAAAAAGCCAATAGTTTTTCTGCATTATCCAGTTGTTTATGGGGAGCTTATTGCTGGAAAGATTTTGGATGTACTGCTAAAATATAATATAGAAGAATGTTATTATGGGCATTTGCATGGAAAATCTCAGGGATATGCTTATGATGGCGAGTTTTTGGGGATAAATTTTAAATTAGTTGCAGCTGATAGGCTGAATTTTACACCGATATTAGTAAAAAAGTAAAAAAATATAGTAGAAATTTATTTTTTGCTGTGTTATAATTAAAACGTTGTCTTAAGCGATAAATAAATTAGGACGTAAAAATTATTAGGAGGACTAAGAAATGTCTTTAGTATCAAGTAACAAATTAGAGAATAGCAAAGTTGAGCTTATAGTTGAGGTTAAGGGTGATGTGTTTAAAGCAGCTGTTGAGAAGTCTGTTAATACAAACCTAAAGAAAATTAACCTACCAGGCTTCCGTAAGGGTAAAGCTCCAAGAAATATGGTTATCAAGCAATATGGCATGGGTATGTTCCTAGAGGAAGCTGTTAATGCTCTATATCCAAATGCATATGCAGAGGCTGCTGAAGAGGCAAACATCGATCCAGTTGATGTTGCTGAAATTGAAATCACAGAGCTAAACGAAGAAGGCTTCACTTTAAAGGCTGTTGTTGTTGTTAGACCAGAGGCTGAGGTTTCTGCTTATAAGGGCTTAACTGCTGAAAAGGCTGTTAAGGAAGTAACTGAAGAAGATCTAGAGGCTGAGATCAAGAAGCTTCAAGAGAGAAATTCAAGAACTATTACTGTTGAAGACGGCAAGGCTGAAAACGGCCACACTGCTACTATCGACTTTGAAGGTTTTGTTGATGGCGTTGCATTTGAAGGCGGAAAAGGCGAGGGCTACCCACTTGTACTAGGTTCTGGTTCTTTCATTCCTGGCTTTGAGGATCAAGTTGTTGGTCATGCAACAGGAGAAGAATTTGATGTTAATGTAACTTTCCCAGAGGCTTATGGCGAGGCTAGCCTTGCTGGAAAGGCTGCTGTATTCAAAGTTAAGATTCATGAGCTAACTGCTAAGGAGCTTCCAGAGGCTGACGATGAGTTTGCTAAGGATGTTAGCGAATTTGATACAATTGCAGAGCTAAAAGCTGATATCAAGAAAACTTTAGTTGAGAGAGCTGAAAATCAAGCTAATGTTGAGTTTGAAAACAATCTAATGACTCAAGTTGCAAACAATACAACTGTTGAAATTCCTAACGCAATGATCGAAAAGAGAATTGATGAGCTTGCAAGAGATTTCGAGTATCGTCTAAGCATGCAAGGAATGAACATCAAGATGTTTATGCAATACACTAACCAAACAATGGCTGATTTCAGAAATACTTTCAAGGATCAAGCTACAGAGCAAGTTAAGGGCAGACTAGCGCTTCTAGCTGTTGCTAAGGCTGAGGGCTTTGAGGCTACAGATGCTGAGGTTGAAGCTCAACTAACTGAGCTATCCGAAACATATAATATGCCAATTGATCAAATCAAGGCAAGCTTACCAGTTAAGGATCTAAAGGATGATATCATTTGCAATAAGGCGCTTGATGTTATCAGAACTTCTGCTGTAACAGCTTAATAGTTTATAGTTTTATTAGAAACTTATTATAATATTACATACAAATAGGAGGTGTGTTTATGAGTTTAGTGCCAATGGTAGTAGAACAAACAAGCAGAGGAGAGCGTTCATACGATATCTTTTCAAGACTTTTAAATGATCGTGTTATAATGCTATGTGATGAGGTAAATGATGTAACAGCAAGCTTAGTTGTGGCTCAGCTTTTATATCTTGAAGGCCAAGATCCAGACAAGGATATTCATCTATATATCAATTCGCCTGGCGGTTCAGTGACTGCTGGTATGGCTATCTATGATACTATACAGTATATTAAGTGTGATGTTTCAACAATTTGTATGGGACTAGCAGCTTCAATGGGAGCATTCTTATTATGCGCTGGTGCTCCAGGAAAAAGACTTGCACTTCCAAACAGCGAAATAATGATTCACCAGCCTTTAGGTGGGACAAGAGGTCAGGCAACTGATATTAAAATTCACACTGAGTGGCTATTAAAAATCAAGGGTAGATTAAATAAAATTCTAGCCGAGAGAACTGGTCAACCTATCGAAACTATCGAAAAAGACACAGAGAGAGATAATTTTATGTCTGCTGATGAAGCGATGGCGTATGGCTTAATAGATAAAGTAATTGATAAGAGAGACTAATTATTTTCAGTGTATAACCCGCAAGGGTTATACACTTTTTATAGTAGTTGCCCACACATAAGCTGAACTGTATTCTGATTATGTCTGGGTGGCTAAAGATGAAAGGAGAAACCAATGTCAAGACGAAATGATGATATGAAGTATTGCTCCTTCTGTGGCAAATCAGAGGAACAGGTAGATCATCTTATAACAGGGCCTGGTGTGTGTATTTGTAGTGATTGTGTTGAGCTTTGCAACGAGGTTATGGGATATGAACTTAAAGCCTCAAAGCCAACAAACACTAAAAGTAAGAAGTCTGCTGAACCGTTGGTGATTCCAAAGCCAATGGAGCTAAAATCATATCTTGATGACTATGCTATTGGACAGGATAAGGCAAAAATAGCTTTGTCTGTAGCAGTTTATAACCATTATAAGCGTATTTCACTTTTAGATGAGAATAGTGATGTTGATATAGCTAAGAGCAATGTGTTACTATTAGGACCGACTGGTGTTGGTAAAACTCTGCTCGCACAATCACTTGCAAGAAAGTTAGATGTTCCATTTGCTATAGCAGATGCTACAACTCTAACAGAAGCTGGGTATGTTGGTGAAGATGTTGAGAACATTTTGCTTAAGCTTCTTCAAGCTGCCGATTTTGACACAGAAAAAGCTCAAAGAGGTATTATCTATATTGATGAGATTGATAAAATAGGAAGAAAAAGCGAAAACACCTCTATAACTAGAGATGTTAGTGGCGAGGGCGTTCAACAAGCTTTACTAAAAATAGTAGAGGGAACTGTTGCAAACATTCCTCCAACTGGCGGCAGAAAGCATCCACACCAAGAGTTTATCCCTCTTGACACAAAGAATATACTATTCATTTGTGGTGGCGCATTTGAAGGCATTGACAAGCTTATTGAGAAGAGAGTTTCATCGACTACTTTAGGCTTTGGTGGCACTGTTAAGAGCAAGAATGAGGCTGTTGACGTGCTTAAAGAGCTAACACCACACGACCTAATAAAGTTCGGTTTGATACCAGAGCTTGTTGGTCGTCTTCCAGTTATAACAACTCTAGAGCATCTTGATGAAGATAGCCTTGTTAGAATTTTAGTAGAGCCAAAGCATTCTATTGTAAAGCAATATTCAAAGCTATTTGAGCTAGATAATATCGATATTGAGTTTACACCTGAGGCTTTAAGAGCTGTTGCAAGGCTGGCTGCTGAAAGAAAGACAGGTGCTCGTGGTCTTAGAGGCATCATAGAAGAATCTCTAGCTAATATTATGTACACAGCTCCGTCTGAACCAGATATTGTTAGCATTGAAATAACAGAGGACTGCATAACAAAAAAAGCTGATCCTGTTGTTAATAGAAAGGGAAGCAAGCTTCCTTCTGCACTATCAAACCTATTAGACACAAAATCATCTTCATAAAGAAATTTATACAATAAAATGGTGTAACGAGATTATTTCGTAACACCATTTTTTATGTTAATTATTTTCTAAAGTTGAAGATATTGAGTAGGGGATACCAATAAAAAATGCTCCACCAATAATATTTCCTATAGTAACAAATATCATATTGCTTAAGTATCCTGATAGGGGGATTGTAACAGAAAGTGGATTTAGCATGCCTATTGTCATCACTGTCATGTTTGCAACTGAATTTTCAAATCCTGATACAACAAAGCCGAAGATACACCAAAATATCATAACCAGCTTGCCAGTTTCTGTTTGCATTCTATCACAACACCATACACCTGCACACACTAGCATGTTGCATAATAGCCCTCTAGCGATAAGCTCAATTGGAGTTAGGCTCGCTTTAGTTAAGGTAGAAGCGGCTATAAATTCGCCAACAAATCCATCTGCCAAGCCAGAGCTAATGTATAAAACTGATAGAATAATTGCTCCAATAAAATTACCTATCCAACAAGCTGTCCACACTTTTATTAAGTCAGTAAAGGTTACTTTTTTGTTGTGTAATCCGATAACCATAACCATATTATTTCCTGTGAACATTTCAGAGCCAGCCTTCACAACAAAGCTAAGACCTAAGCAAAACCCAAAGCCGATACCAATCTTTGCAAAAGGGGAGTTGCCAGCAGTTAGATAAGCGCCCATAGTAAAAGCTAGTATACCTCCAAAACCGACATATATGCCAGCGAGCATAGAGAGGATAAAGTAAATTTTAGGGTTGTTTTTAAGCAACTCTTTTTTGTTAACTGCTATCTGAGAAAAGGATGCGATGTGCTTTTTATACATAATCTTACCTCTTTAATTAAAGTTAATAGATATAGTATACAGCAATTGACAAATAAATACAATAGCAAAAATCCGTTCTACTATAAAATAATAGCTAGAACGGATTTAATATTTAGTAAGAGGTTATTAGTCAGTGAATATTAAATTTATTTTCTTTTCTTATGAGAAGCTAAGAATATAGAAATCATTTTTGCTGCGTAAACTAAGCTGTTTATATCCTTTGGTGTCCACACTCTTGTGTTAGTACAATCATCAAGCCCTAAGAAAAGCTTAACATAGTCTTTCTCAAATGTTTGAGCATGAAGGAAGGAGAGTATACCTTGATCAGCCATAAGGTCGTATGCTCCTTCAGTATCAAGTACAGTCAAGTCGTTGCTGTAGAGTACGCCTTCACCATCGGCATCTTCAAAGAAGTCAGCAAGCATAGAAGCTGGTATGCCTTGTAGGTTGTGTATTTCTGCGCCAATGCCTTCTTTGCACCACTCATATGTATTGTCGTAAGTAAGGCCGCCATCAAATGTTTCAAATATATATGATCTGTCAGAGTTTGTTCTTCTTCCTATATATCTAAGCACACTAGCTATTGCAGCATTTGCATCAGAGCTATTATGTAAGAAATCGAAAACAGTTGAAACAAGCTGTGTATCAAAATATGAGTTAGCTATTCTATCAGCATTCTCAAGTACAGTACGATTTTTCATTGTACCATCAGATAGCTTATTTGTATAGAATGTATAGCAGTCTTTTCCTCTTAGTTTAGATTGATATAGCGCTTTATCGGCAGCTTTGTATAGTTCCTCATAAGTCTTGCCATCTTTATTAAACAAAGCAACTCCAATGCTTCCAGACACTTTATATTCGTTAAACTCGCCTGAGTAAGTATTTTTAAAAGCTTCTGCAATTGCTTCAGCTCTTGCAGTTATGATTTTTATATCACGAATATTCTTTACAAATACAATAAACTCATCTCCGCCAATTCTTCCGATTATATCAACACTTCTAAAATGAGAGTGAAGGTTACTTGCTATCTCACTAAGCACTAAATCGCCAAAATGGTGTCCTAAATTATCGTTTATAGCTTTAAAATTATCAATATCAACAATAAATAGGGCGTGAGAAGCGTCAGGGGAGTGGCTGATGGTTTCTTTGATAAGATTCTCAGCAGTTACTTTATTGTAGCAGTTTGTGAGCTGGTCAGTTTGGGAAAGTATTTCTAAAGATTTTTGTTCATGCACATCAAAAAACTTGCCGATTGTATAAAGAGGCAAGGAATCATTAGAAAATACAGTCTTATAAGATATTCTGTAGTATCTTGTTACGCCAGTTTTTAAATTGCATCGAACATCAAAATTAAGATTTACACCCCTAACAATTGAAGTTGTTAGCCCTTTAAAAGATTCTAAATCTTGTTCATATATAACGTTGGATGATAGAATACCGTCTGGGAAGGGAAGCTTCTTGCCTGGAAGATCAAATAAGTCGAAGCCTTTTCCATAGAACTGAATAGAGGCAGCTCTATAATCAATGTAAAAGAAGCATTCTTCTGAAAAATCAGTGATTGTGTTAAAAAGTGTCTTATCAGTTACATAGTCGAAGAAATATGTGTCAAGCTCGTTATTTGTTTCATTACCAGCAAGTTCTGGTCTTAGGTCACGAATATAACTAGCAAAGAGAGGTTTTCCATTTTGGTCAATAATATCTAAAGTTGTTAATATCAGCTCGCATGGAATTTCTTCGCCTTTTAGTGATATATGCAGCCAAGGGAACTTAACAAAACCGGTTTCTCGCGCAACTTTAATATGCTCGGCAGCAACCTCGACACTTGGCGCTCCATTTGGTTGCAGTTTTGGTGTAAAGTGGTTAAATACTTTGAGGTATTCAATTTCGCTATCAACGCCAAAAAGCTCCATAGCTCTTTTATTACAAGCTATATTTTGAAGACTATCATTTAAAATATTAACACAGAGAGGTGATGAATCAAGCAATGCACGAATTGTTTTATCAGTCTGCAAAGTGCTTGTTATGTTATTTGGTGAGTGTTGTTCTTTTATCAAAATAATCCCCCTAAAAATTGTTGTGTTTTTCATACTTTTTTATGTTACACTATATATTATACATACTTTTTGCGAAAATGGAAGTAAAAATAGCTTAATTGTTGTTTTTTTAATAAAAAATTCATAAAATGAAAAGGGAAAGAGAAAGTGTTTTGTATTCGAAAATTATATTATGATATATTTCTTCAAATCTCTACAAAATACCACTAATATTGACAGAAATTTCAATATGATGTATAATTATTAAAAATAAGAAAATATTCATTGAAAGAGGATTAAGCGATGAAATACAACATAATAGGCGAGCCATTACCAGTAGTAGTTTGCGAATTAGAGCAGGGCGAAACAATGATAAACGAAAGTGGTTCAATGTGTTGGATGTCCCCAAACATGAAGATGGAAACAACAAGCAATGGTGGTTTAGGTAAGGTGTTTGGCAGACTTGTTTCTGGCGAAGCACTTTTCCAAAATAAATACACAGCTGAGGGTGCTGCTGGAATGATAGCGTTTTCTTCAAGTTTTCCAGGATCTATAAGAGCATTTGAAGTAACACCTAACAAGCCCGTAATTGTGCAAAAATCTGCTTTTCTTGCCGGTACAGAAGGTGTTGAGCTTTCAATTTTCTTCCAAAAGAAAATTGGTACAGCTCTTTTTGGTGGAGAGGGCTTCATCATGCAAAAAATTAGCGGAAACGGTACAGCATTCATTGAAATAGATGGCTTTGCTGTTGAATATGATCTAGCTGCTGGGCAAAGCATGGTAGTTGATACTGGCTACCTAACAATGATGGAAGAAACATGCTCAATGGAGATTAAAACAGTTCCAGGAGTTAAAAATATGCTGTTTGGTGGAGAGGGTATTTTCAATACTGTTGTAACTGGCCCTGGCAAAATCATTCTTCAAACTGCTCCAGTTTCAGGCCTTGCGAATGCGCTTCGTCCATATTTCCCAGCAAGTAAATAATCTAACTATTAAAATATTTAAGCCCTGCTCTTTTGAGTGGGGCTTATTTTTTTTATCTGGAAAAATATTATGAATGTTAGATAGATATAAATTTCACAATTTAAAATTAGAATATATAATTGACTTATTTTGTAAACTAATTTATGTGATTAGTAGCGCTATTAAATTTTACACATTTGCATAAAGATGTCTATATAAAATTAACTATTATAACAAAAATGTAAGTTAGTTATAGTTTTTACTGTAAAAACATTGACTAATTTCATTAAAAATGTTAATGTTTATACACAGAGATTCAATTAGAAATTTATTATAATTTATTTAGAGGTGAATGCAAATGAAACCAATCTTAATTGTAAATTGCAGATTTATTTCGGAATTAACAGAAGGGTATGCTAACGAATTTGGTGATATACTATTGAATGACACAGAAATAGTCGCTATAGCAGAAAAAATTGAATGTGAAGAAGCTGATATTTTGGATATGAATTATAAGACTGTCCTTCCTGGTTTAATAGATTTGCACACACATCTTGTTCAGTGGAATAGTAGCTCTGGCTATGAGGCTGTTGGAACAACAGAGGCAGATGCTACATTGAGATACTATCATCATGCTAATTGTTTTCTAAAGCAAGGATATACAACTATTAGAGATTGTGGATCTGATTTTAGGGCAGCAAATGCTTTATCAAAGCATATTAGTGATGGCAATCTAAAAGGACCTAGAATTATTTCGTGTGGACTAATAGTAACTCCAACAGAAACAGGCAATCAAAGTTTTGCTGGGATGTATAATGAGGCAGATGGTACGAAGGAAATTAAGAAAGCTTGTAGGGAAGAGCTAAAGTTTGGTGCATCATTTATAAAGATAATGGCTTCTGGAGCTTTTTCAAATGCTGGAGGAGCGCCAACTCAACCTATAATGGAGAAGATCGAAATAAAGGCTGCAGTTGAAGTTGCTAAAATGAAAGATAGCTATGTTGCTGCACATTGTCATAGCAAAGATGCTATCTTTTCTGCTGTGAGTGCTGGCGTTAGAACAATAGAACATGCTTCATTTTTAGATGAGGAATGTATAGAACTTATTAAAAATCGAAAAGACTGCTATGTCATTCCAACATTATCGACAGCCATTAGCTATCAAAAGCCACATTTAATAGGCTCTCCAAAATATCTTCTGAAGCAAAAATCTGCTGAGCTATTATCGCTAGGCTTACAAGCTGGGCTTAAATATGGTTGGGGTACTGACATAAATCTTGAAGTTTGGTTAGCAAACCCTGCATATGAGTTTAAAATGAGAAAAGAGGCTTTTAAATGTAGTAATATAGAACTTTTGAAGCAAGCGACTATTTATAGCGCTGAAGCTGCTGGCCTCGATGCTATTATTGGAACAATCAAAGTTGGTAAAAAAGCAGACTTAATTGTTATTGATGGCAAGCCAGACCAAGACATTATGGTGATGTCAAATGCACCAACACATGTATTTCGTGATGGGCATTTGTTTCATATATAAAATTTAAAGCGGAGGAAATTTTATGGAAAACACAACTGTAAAAAAGAAAAGCTTGTTTGACAAATTCATTGATGGTATTGAAGTTGTCGGCAACAAGCTTCCACATCCATTTTGGCTTTTCATCATTTTATCAATCATTGTAGTGGTTGTTTCTGGTGTGCTTGCTAGCTCTGGTGTGGAAGTCACTTACTTAAAGGGTTCAAGAGTTGCTGGTGAAGCTCCTGCAATGGTAACTGAAGGCGTTACAAATTTAATGACAGGCGCAACACTAACCTCACTAACAACCTCTTTAACTAGCATTTACGCAGCATTCTATCCTTTAGGGCTAGTTCTAACTATCATGCTTGGTGTTGGTATACTTGATCAAACAGGAATGTTCTCAGCGCTTATAAGAAAAACAATTCTTGGTACACCATCCTCAAGGATAGTTATTGTACTTGCTTTTGTTGGTATTTGTTCGAACATTGCCTCGGATGCTGGTATCATAGTTCTTCCTGCACTAGCGGCAGCCATCTTCCACTCAATGGGCTTAAATCCTTGGGTAGGTATTGCAGTTGCTTATGCTGCAGCTGATGGTGGATTTACAGCTAACATTATGGTTGGAGGAAGCGATGCAATCCTTGTTGGTATAACAGAATCTGTTGTTACTTCATTAGGAATTGATGCACCAACCCATATAATGATTAACTATTATTTCCTTGTTGCTGCGACTTTTGTTTTAACAGGAGCAATCTGGTTAGTTACAAAATACTACATTGAGCCGAAGCTTGGTAAAACTTCAAAGCTTGCAGCTAATGATAAGCTTAAGGAACAAGAACTAACTGCAGCAGAACTAAAAGGGCTTAGATACAGCGGCTATGCAGCCCTTGTGTATTTTGGGCTAATTATACTGATGTGTATACCTCAAGGCTCTCCTTTCAGAGACGCAACAACTGGAGAATTCTTGCCGAAATCTCCGTTATTAAGTAGTGTTATAACGATAATTTTCTTTTTCTTCTTTATAACAGGTATTGCGTATGGTAAGGGCTCAGGAGTTATAAAAACTATGAGTGATGTTCCATCAATAATGCAAAAAGGTCTAGGAAATGCGTTGAGCTTTTTAGTTATAGCACTTCCAGCGGCTGTCTTTATTCATTTATTTACAGCTAGTAACCTTTCAACAGTTATAGGCGTATCATTAGGTCAATGGCTATCTAGCAGTAATATATCTGGCTTCCCATTAATTATTGCATACATACTAATCTGTACTGTTATAAATCTATTTGTTACTAGTGCGAGCGCAAAATGGCTAGTTATAGCACCAATTTTTATTCCAGCATTAGCTCAGCTTGGCTTCTCTCCTGCATTAGTACAAGCAGCATTCAGAATAGCAGATACATGTACAAATATAATTTCACCAATTGAGTATTATGTACCTGTAATTATGGGGCTTCTGGTTGTTTATAATGATAACCCAGATCGCAAAGTTGGTATAGGAACAGTTATCTCACTAATGGTTCCTTATAGTATAGCATTCTTGGTTTCTCTAGTGTTATTGTTATTTGGATTCTACACATTAGGAATGCCTCTTGGACCAGGTGTTCCAATCTTCATGTAAATTTTAGATAAAATATGAATATCCCCATTTTCCTAAACCCTATATCGAGAGATGTGGGGTTATTTTTTATGATTTGAAACTATTGTTTATAAAATAATGCTATTTAGTATAATAATGTTACAAAGGTTAGTTTGGTTAAATTAACTATAATTTTACAAAAATTCACTAATTTTTAAGTTAAGTATGATATAATAATTGCAATAATAATTATAGTAATAATTATCATATTTATTAAGAAAGGAAATGATTTTATGAAATATCAATATGATATTGCTATTATTGGTGCTGGAAGTGGTGGCTTAGTAGTCGCTTCTGCGGGGGCTTCGATGGGTGCAAAAGTTCTGCTGGTTGAGGGCAAGAAACTGGGGGGCGACTGCCTTAACTATGGCTGTGTTCCTAGCAAAACTTTTTTAAAGTCAGCGCATCTTGCACAAAAAATAAGAAAAGCCAATAACTATGGCTTGAATTCAGCTAGTTTTGAAACATCAATGAAGGATGTTATGGGAAGAGTTAGCGATGTAATAGCTGAGATTGCTCCTCACGACTCTAAAGAGCGTTTTGAAGGTTTGGGAGTTGATGTTAAGCTTGGAAAAGGTAAGTTAATTGACCATCATACAATAGAGGTCAATGGCGAGAGATTTAGTGCAAAGTCAATTGTTATTTCAACTGGCTCAAGAGCATTTGTGCCAGAGCTTAAAGGGCTCGAAAATGTAAAATACTATACAAACGAAAATATTTTCAGCTTAGATTTCACTCCAAAACGATTAATTGTCCTTGGCGCAGGTCCAATAGGTCTAGAGCTAGGGCAAGGATTTGCGCATTTGGGGAGCGAGGTGCATATTGTTAATCGCTCTGCTGGTTTATTTACAAAAGATGATCCAGAAGTTTCGGATATAATGAAAAATGCTCTTATTAAGGATGGTATAAACCTTCACCTTAGCACAACGTTAAATGAGGTAAGTGAAGTTGATGGGGAAATAGTTTTAAATGTAACACAAAATGGAGAGAAAATTGATATTAAAGGCGATTTGCTTTTAGTGTCTGTTGGTCGAGTTCCAAACACAGAAGGTTTAGGTCTTGAAAATATAGGTGTTATTACAAACAAACGTGGTTTCATTGAAGTAGATGATTATTTAAGAACTAATATTAAAAACATCTTTGCTTGCGGTGATGTTAGAGGGAAATATCTGTTCACACACGCCGCAGGATATGAAGCGTCTGTTGTTGTCAAAAATGCATTGATAACGCCTTTCTTTAAAGCAAATTATTATAATATGTCATGGACAACCTATACAGTGCCAGAGGTTGCGCATGTCGGATTGACATTAAAAGATGCTGACGAAGCAGGTAAATTAGCTTTTCAGTATAAGCTTCCAATTTCTCAAAACGATAGGGCAAAAGCAGAGGATGATAGGGAAGGTTTTGTAAAGGTGTTATTAGACAATAAAAAAAGAGTAATAGGAGCGACAATTGTTGGAGAACATGCTGGCGAGATGCTTCCTGTATTTTCTTTAATGCTAACTAAAAAAATGAAGCTTAGTAGCTTAATGTCTGTAATTTATCAATACCCTGTGCAAGGAGAAATTTTAAAGAGCTTAGCCTTAGATGATTTTAAGTCGTCTGCTAAAGATTGGCAGAGAAACCTGCTCAAAAAGATAGTTACAAGATAATTTTAACATAATTAAAATGAAGGGAATGAAGATAAAATGAAAAAGAAGCTAATAATACTAGGTATAATTATTTTAGTATTGGTGTTAGCTAGAAAGTTTATTGATATAAATGCTTTGGTAAGTTTTATTGAGAGCATAGGAGATAATCCATTTGCACCAGCTATATATGTTGTGATATATGCAGTTTCTGTTGTATTTGTGTTGCCAGCATCGGTTTTCACACTAATTGCTCCTCCAATATTTGGGTTTTGGAAAGGCTTGCTTCTAATAGTTGTTGCTTCCAATTTAGGGTGTCACATATCTTATCATGCAGCAAAATTTATGGGGAAAGATATGGTGCTTAAATATATTAAAGGCGGCAGTTTTCTTGATAAGGCAACGAATATGTCAAAAGAAAAAGCTTTTATATTCATGATGTATGCAAGGCTAATCCCCTTATTTCCATTTGCTGGTGTTAATTATCTATCAGGTGTGCTAAATATAAATTATAAAAGCTACACTCTCGCTACTTTCTTAGGCATGTTGCCAGGCTCATTTGTATATGCATACTTAGGTTACACAGCGTCCAACATAACTGAAAATCCTTTGGGTATTGCTGTTTCAATAAGCATATTAGTTATCTTCACAATTGTTGTTGGAATTATAGGCAAGAAAAAAGGTGTGTTAACTAACACAGAAAGCTAAGGTTGATTTTAGTAGAAGTTTAGATTATAATATAATATATCTAAATTAAAATCGAAGGGGGATAATAAATGACTAAATTATTTGAGCAATGTAAGATGGGGAAGTTGTCTGTTAAGAACAGATTTGTTAGAGGTGCGACATGGGAGTGCCTTGCAGATGACAAAGGACATTTAACTGATGAGTTAAGAGAGATATATTATGAGCTTGCTAGAGGTGGCGTTGGAACGATCATAACTGGCTATGCTTTTGTTATGGAAGATGAGCAGCCAAACCCTGGCATGATGGGAATATATAACGATAGCTTTATAGCTGAGTATAAAGAGCTAACTGATAAAGTTCATTCATATGATGCTAAAATAATCATGCAGATTGTATATGGCGGATTTATGACTGATTATAATGTTGACGAAAGAGTTATTTGGGGTCCATCAAATGCTCAAGATGAGAACACAGGCACATTTTCAACTGAAATGACAAAAGAGGAAATAAGAATATTAACTAAAGCTTTTGGTGATGCAGCAAGAAGGGCGAAAGCAGCTGGATTTGATGGAGTGCAGATTCACTGCGCACATGGATATATGCTTAGTCAGTTTATTTCTCCATACTTTAACAAAAGAGAAGATGAGTATGGTGGAAGTATAGAAAATCGCGCTAGAATAGTTTGTGAAGTGTATGAGGCTATTCGTAAAGAAGTTGGCGAAGACTTTTTAGTTACCATCAAAATGAACTGTACTGACGGAATTGAAAATGGCGGATTAACCGAAGAAGACGCTTTATATTTTGGTAAAAAGCTTTCTGAGATTGGAATGGATGCAATAGAAATAAGTGGTGGTAATGCCTCCATTAAAGCATGCACTAAAAACAATAAATCGGCTTCAAGAAAAAAGATAGTTGATGATGTTAATAGCCAGTCTTATTTTAGCGATTTTGCTGCTAAGCTTGCAAAGGAAGTGAGTACACCAATCATCCTTATTGGTGGCAATCGCAACCTTGAGCTATTAGAGCAACTGCATGAAAAAGCAGGGATTGACTTCTTCTCTATGTCAAGACCGCTAGTTGCGGAGTATGATTTGATCGAAAAATGGGCAAAAGATAGAAACCATAAATTAAAATGCATTGCTTGTAATGGTTGCTTTAGGACTAAGGGCAAAAGATGTGTTTTTAATATAACAAAATAGGCATTATTATTTTAAAAAAGCTTTGACGAGATTTTATTCATCGTCAAGGCTTTTTTACTAAAAATATCCAATACTAAAATAATAATTTTGAGAAATAATATTCATATAGCATTTTGGTGCTTTTATTATATACAATTATTTCTTTAAAAGGAGGGTACTGATGAAAAAAATTCTTTCACTAACAGTATCATTAGCAATTACATTTATGCTAATAACTTCTCCTGTCGCTAGTATTGCTGGGCCAAGTCCTGTGGATACAAATGACCTATCACGTTTTTCGGCTAGCCTTGTGGCAGAAGGAGATGTGCTTGAATTAGTATTGGGCGAAGATGAGAATGGTGTAACATTTTCTGATATACTAATACCAGGAGAAGAGTATAATTTTCCAATTTCATTTTTAGTAGAGGGAGGGGTTACACCGCCAGTTGATCCTCCAACTTCATCATCTTCAGAAGCTGCTCCACCATCCTCTTCTGAGGCTACAACTTCGTCTTCAGAGCCAACTCCTCCTAACTCTTCTGAGCCTCCAGCAGAGCCTGTTGATGCAATGATAATGCCAAGAACAGGAACAGAAATTCCATTGACAGATGAATATATGGATTTATACACTATTAGAATATCAAAAACAGGCTCTGGCAATACAGTGTCAAGTATTAGGGTAATTCGTTCAGGTGGTGTGTATTATTTATCTATTGATATTAAAGATGGATATCCAGCTAAGCTAACAGAAGAAGAATACACCCTAAGGCTAATTTCTGAAGAAACA
>CAYJEV010000009.1:0-33600 GCA_964369265.1 uncultured Oscillospiraceae bacterium | reverse complement strand
AAAAAAAGCAACGATATCGTATATTACATTATTGGAAACGAGCAAATGTAATAAAAGTGGACAGTCCTGACACATGGATAAAGTTCTTGAAAGTCACAGCTCGAAAAAGCAGGTGCATTTTAATAGATAATCAAAATGAAAAAATATACTACAAAGGTGGTTATGATAACCCTGCTATTGCAATTATTACAGATTTAACCGGAAATTATATTGACATTACTTCCCTAAGCAAGGCTGATATACAAGAAATGGAAAAGAAAATGCAAGTAATACATCATTAAATAGGTATGTCAAAGGGCTATTATGATAAGTATTACACAAAAAGCTATAATATTAGGCTAACAATAATAATCTTATGATTGATGATTTTTAACAAAACTTTTGAATTTTCTAGAAATAGATATAGGAGGAAAACATGACTCTATTAAAAGAGCTAATTGGTAAAAAGCTTTAGACGATTGGAAGAGCAGTGAATTTATGTTGGATTAGCTTTGGTGATTTGATTGAGATAACAAACTATAAAGGCGAACAAGTAATAAGAGCAAGGTATGCTTTACACATTCAGTCAAATTTTAGGATATGGCAATTTTCAAACTATGATTTTCGTATTGGTTATGGGGATGTATTTAATCCTTGTGGTGGTGTTGAGCGTCCAGAGGATTTTGACTTTGATGTTCAAGGCGGAAATTTTTTTGATGAGAAAGTTGCGATTTTACGACAAAACAGCGAGCTTATGAATGGATTAGTTATTGAAAAGATTGAAGTGAATGAAATGTTTGACTTAAAAATAATATTTGAAAATGGTGTTGTGCTAGAAACATTTTCAGATTGCTTTTGCGAGAACGAAGAGTTATGGCGATTATTTACATTTGGTGAGAATAGAAAACATATTATTGCTTATGGAACAAGAATTGAAGGAAACTTTGAATAATGCGAGTTTAATTAGCAATATATAAGGGTTATAACAGAAAGAGAGGTTTGCAATATGAGAGATTTTAAAGCTGGAATAATAAGAGTTTTGAGGGCAGCAGATAGAGGTGAAGCTAAGTTTAAAATAGTTGAAAAGCGACTAGGAATACAAAAGCGAGATTTTTCGGAGTTTAACAAAGCTATGAGAGAGCTTCAGAGAGATGGAAAGATATTATCAGATGGACAAAGAGTGCGTTTAATAAGGTCGAGTGCGGGAGCTAAAAAGAAAAAGCAAAAACCAGCTATAACAGGAGTTGTGTCAAGGCTGGCTGGGACATTTGGTTTTGTGAGGCTTGATAACACAAACGAAGAGGTGTTTATTCCTGGTAAATACCTTAAAGGGGCAATGCCTGGAGATAAGGTTGAGGTTCATGTTAATAAGGGAGAGGACGGAAGAGATGATGGCAGAGTTACAGAAATTATAGAAACTGCCAACACTCCAATCTTAGGAACTATTGTAAAAGAGGGCAGAGATTACTATTTAGATGCTGATAGAGGCTTTAAAGAACCAATTTATCTTGGAAGAGAATTAAATACAGCAAAGTCTGGGGAAAGAGTTCTTGCGAGCATCTCCAAAAGAGGTCAGTCACATAGTGGACATAGGATTGAGATAGATGAGGTGCTTGGTGATGCAAGCCTTGCAGCAAGCTCTGTTAAGGGAATACTGAAATCTAATGCTATTCTAACTGAATTTCCAGAAGAAGCTATAAATCAAGCGAAAATAATATACGAAAATGGTATACATCCAAAAGAGATTGAGGGAAGGCTTGATTTAAGGCATATACCGCTTTTTACAATTGACTCAGCTTATAGTAAGGATATGGATGATGCTGTTCATCTATTCAAAAAAGAGACAGGATATGAGCTTGGTGTTCATATAGCCGATGTTAGCTATTATGTAACTCAAGGATCTCCGCTAGACAAAGAAGCTTTAGAGAGAGGGACATCGCTTTATTATGCAGATAAAGTTATACCAATGCTTCCTCCAGAGCTTTCAAATGAGCTGTGTTCATTAAACCCAAATGTGGACAGGCTTGCGCTTACTGCTATTATTGATTTAGATCATGATGGCGAGATTGTTAAGTATAGTTTCCATAGAACTGTTATACATTCTAGAATTAAGGGAGTGTATAGCGAGATAAATGAGATTTTAGAGGATACTGCAAGCGAGGAGATAATCGCTAAATACGGAGAGCTTATTCCTCAAATTAAGCTGATGTACAGTTTAGCAAAAATCTTAGAGAAAAAGCGCTTTAATAACGGTGGATTAGCGCTAGAATCAGTTGAGTCAAGAATAGGGCTTGATAGTGAGGGAAGAGCTGTGCTGGTAGAGCCTAGAAAAACAGGAATTAGTGAGGGGATAATCGAGGAGTTTATGCTAACAGCCAACAAGGCTGCTGCCTATTTCTCTAATGACAACGACCTGCCATTTTTGTATCGCATACATGAAGAGCCAACAGCGCAAAAAATTGATATGCTAGTCGAGGTTGTTAGAAGTCTTGGTTTATCTGCTGAGGGAATAGAGCTGGGAGTTAGCCAAAAAAGGCTTGCTAAGCTGCTTAAAGATGCAAAGGACAAGCCATATTCGCTTGCTGTTAATGATGTGCTGCTAAAGAGCATGTCAAAGGCAAAATATTCTTCTGAAAGCAAGGGGCATTATGGCCTTGCATTTAAAGATTACGCACACTTCACTTCTCCGATTAGACGTTATCCTGATTTAATGATACACAGAATTATTTCTTCACATCTTTTAAATATGCGCAGAGAGAACATAGAAAAGCGCTATAGGAATTTTGTTAATGTGGCAGCTGATAAGTCAAATGCTGGCGAACTTAGGGCGATGAAAGCAGAAAGAGAATGTGAGGACTGCTATAAGGCTGAATATATGTCGCAGTTTATAGGCGAGGAGTTTGAGGGGATAGTTTCAGGAATTACCTCACATGGAATTTATGTTCAGCTTCCATCGACAGTTGAAGGGCTTTTAGGGGCTAGATATTTAAATGAGTATCAATTTGATGGAAAGCTTAAATACATTCATAACGAGAACAAAAAGACAATAACAATTGGAACAGCTGTTAGAATAGAGGTTGTTGATACAAAAATTCCTCTTGGTCAGATTGACTTTTCGCTTATTGAAGTAGTTTATTAAGGCTAGTAAATATTTGAGATGAGTTTTGAAATTAAATCTTGACAACAAGGTTTAATTATGGTATTTTTATTGTAGAAATGAATAAAAAGCGATGATAAGAAATAGTAAGTAAGGCAAGATTTGCAGAGAGAAGGCGTTTGGTGCGAGCCTTTATTCTATATTACTGAACCCATCTTTGAGCTATTTGCGAGAAACTAAGCAAATCGGGATTCTCCCGTTATAGAGAATTTGAGTGCGGATTTTATCCGAATTTAGGTGGTACCACGGACTTTTATTTAGTTCGCCCTAAGCTTTGTGCTTAGGGCGTTTTTTGTTCATTCTAAATTGTAACAAGATATTTGGAGGAAGAGATGAAGTTAGCAAAATTAGTTGGAGAGAGATTTAAGGAAAGACCATCAGATTGCGTTATTGATAGCCATGCTTTGATGGTTAGAGGAGCATATATTAAATATGTTGGCAACGGCATATTCTCCTCTTTTAACCCTCAAAAAAGAATTTCCAGAAAAATTGAAGAGATTATTAGAGAGGAAATGGACGCTATTGATGGTCAAGAAGTGTCATTCCCTGTTGTAATGCCAGCGAGCCTTTGGGAGGAGTCTGGCAGATACGAAAGCGTTGGAGCAGAGCTGCTTAGATTTGTTGATAGAAGCGGAAGCAAGCATGTATTAGGTATGACACATGAAGAGCCAGCAGTACAGCTAGTGAAAGAGTATGGCCAAAGCTACACAAAATATCCATTTATGATATATCAAATTCAAACTAAGTTTAGAGATGAAGCACGCCCAAGAGCTGGACTAATTAGAGTTAGAGAGTTTACAATGAAAGATGCTTATTCTTATCATACTTCTCAAGAAGATTTAGAGGAATACTACGATAAATGCCACAAAGCATATGAAAATGTGTTCAGACGTGCTGGTATTGGCGAGGTAATCTCTGTTGCTTCTGATTCAGGAATGATGGGCGGAAAGGTATCTCATGAGTTTATGCTGTTATCTCCTGTTGGTGAAGATAGCATAGTAATGTGTGATTCTTGCGATTACAAAGCTAACATGGAAGCTGCTGAAAATATAGTTGTAAACCAAAAAGATGCTGTTTCTAAGGAGCTTGAGCTTGTGTTAACTCCAAACTGCAAGACTATTGAAGATGTATGCAATTTCTTAGGAATGACAACAGATAAGTCTTGCAAGGCTGTTGTTTACACAAAGGAAAATGATGGTGGATATTTAGCGCTTTTCATTAGAGGCGATTTCGAGGTTAATGAAGCTAAGCTAAAGACTGTTATTGGAACAGGCATCATTCCAGCTGTTATTGATGAAGAGAGCGGCATTGTTGCTGGTTTTACTGGCCCTGTTAACTTTGATAAAAAGAATGTGACAGTTATATTTGATAGCTCTCTAAAAGGCGCTAACAACCTATCTTGTGGCGGAAACAAGCTTGATTATCACTACACTGGGCTTGATATCGAAAGAGATTTAGGCGCTGTGGAGTTCCATGATGTAGCGAAGATTGTTGAGGGCGGAACCTGCCCAGAGTGCGGCAAAAACACTGTGGTTATAAAGAGAGGTATCGAAGTTGGCAATATATTCCAGCTCGGAGATAAGTATACTAAATCAATGAATATGACATATCTTGATGAAAACGGCACAAGCCATAATCCTATCATGGGTTGCTATGGTATTGGCGTTGGTAGGTTAGCTGCTTCTGTTTGCGAGGCTCGTCATGATGACTATGGCCCAATCTGGCCAATTTCTATTGCTCCATGGCAGGTTCATATCTGCGCTATGCGTTCAGACGACCAAGAAGTTAGAGCGACAGCAGACGAGCTATACAGCTCCTTAAAAGCTATGGGTATTGAGGTTATCTATGATGATAGAGCTGTTACAGCTGGTGTAATGTTCTCTGATGCTGATTTACTAGGAGTTCCAGTTAGAGTAATTGTCAGCCCTCGTAACCTAAAAGAAAGCGTTTGCGAGCTTGTGACTAGAGATAAGAGCGTTTCAAAGAAAGTTCCTGTTTCTGATATCAAAACTGAGGTTAAGGCTTTAGTTGAAGAGCTTTTAGCACAATACAAATAATCTCCGTTTCACTGCGATTATTTAAGTGAAAAGGTAAAAGTGAAGAGTGAAAGTATATAAAATAGGATGTAACGAACCAAAATCGTTACATCCTATTTTTCTATAAGAGATTTTATAATACATTAAAAGTTAGCATTTCAATAATTGCTATCATCTCTCTAACATAATAGCCTGAAATTAAAAGCAATCCAGAAAGGCTGCTTTTTGAATAGCTCTCAAAACCAAGCTGTTCTGCGTAGTAGTTTGAACGAAACTGATGAAAGCTGTCTGTTACAATGATTAACTGATTTGGCAGATTGTAGTCACTAATAATTTTAGATGAAAAAGCAATATTTTCTTCTGTGCTAGTAGCCTTGCTTTCAATGTGAATTCTATCGCTATCAATGCCATTCTCAACAAGATATCTCTGCATCACTTCTCCCTCAGAAAAAGGCTCTCCCTCAGAAAGCCCTCCTGTTACAATGCATTGATAGTCAGGATTTTCTTTTAGTAATGATATTGCTGTATTAAGGCGTGCAGAGAGCATTAAAGATGGGTTGCCATCAATGACTGCGCAACCCATCACAACAACTGTGGCTGGTTCTTTTTTATTGTAGCTGTTAAAATAAGCTGAATGCAGCAGTACAGCCATAAATATTATCCCAACAACTGTTGCAATTAAGGCAGCTACCCAAAGCAGGTTGCAACCTTTATGATTTTTCTCACTAATCTTAATAGCGCTTAAAATCAACACTCCATATAAAACTAAAGAAATGTTTCCAATGTGCATGTATCCGACTATAAAAGGAACTCCACCTAAAATTAAGGCAATAAAAGCGAGGTTTTTCCAAAGCTTAGATTTTAATATATTTGCGATTATCATGTTGTTATTTTACCTTACTTATCGTCCTTCATCTTTTAATTTTTGTGTTATATTGGCAAGCTCACTTTTATATAGAAGTATGTCCTTTTCCATATGCCAAGCAAGGGTTGAAACTATTATGTTAGAGATAACCATAGCGGCTGCGTATGAGTTATAGAATATAGTTGTGTCAGTGCCACAAAGAAAAGCGATATCTGAAATGTTAGCTATTGGTGAAGTTAAGCTATCTGTTAGTGTTATAAGCTTGCTGCCCTTTTCTTTGGCGATTTGTGCTATAGTTTTAATTGTTTTATCATATTTAGGGAATGAGGCTGTGAAAAGTACAGAGCCTTTGTTTAGATGAAACACTTCATTTCTATGGGACTCAAGGTGATAAGCGTTGATATGCCTTGTTGAAATGCCAAGCGAACGTATGCGATAGGAGATGAAATCGCTGACAGAATCGCTTATATTATGCGATAAAAACACAACCTCAGTTGCTTTGGAAAGTATCTCGACAGCAGTCATAAGCTCTGAAATATTAAGGCAGTCGTAGCTTTTTTTGATAGAAGCAATATCGGCTTTATATAGATCTTCAACAAACTCCTCGGCGCTTTCTTTTATGCTACTAACTGCTTGAAGCATTTTTTCATCGGGAGTTATTCTCATTGAAATATAGGTTTGGAGTTCTTTTTTGAACTGCACAAAACTATTAAACTCTAATTTTTTTGTAAAGTTGATAATGGTTTTTTCAGTTGTGTCCACTTTTTCGCTAAACACTTTAAGCGATAAAAAGCAAGCTTCTTGCGGATTGTTTACGATATAGTCTGCAATTCTTCTTTGTGAGCTGCTAAAGCTTGAGTATTTACTGTGAATTAAGTCAATTATATTGCTCATATTTTCCCCCTTTAAATTCAAGTTACTAATTTAAAATTCGTTTTTAATTCTATAGTTCTATATTAAACTAATGTTTTAGAGTTTTCAAGTGTGACTACAAAATAATTTGCATTTAATTTTAAAAAGACTATTGACTAATAAAAAATAGATGTTATACTGTTAAAGTAATTTTTAAATATATAAGGTGAAAATAGTTTTGTTGCAAGCTAGTTGTGTGATATGACAAAAAAATGCTTTGCAAGCACTAAAAAATCTACAAAAATTCACTTTACAAATCAAGAAACACATGTTATAATAATAAAGCTGTTTACTGAAGACAGCAGGTGTAGTTACTGAAAGGGCTTTGGCCCGCCTGCCGAGGTTGACATAACAATGATATTTTGTTATGCCTTTTCTCGGATACGAGTGAAGGCATTTTTCAGTTACAGACATATTCTAATAGGAGGTGACCAAATTGCCAAGTGAGAAAATTTTAAATCAGAAACAAGTAATCGTTGAGGAGTTAACAAACACTCTTAAAAACAGCGATGCTGGTGTAATCGTTGACTACAGAGGTATAACTGTTGCTGATGATACTAAGCTTCGTCGTGAGCTAAGAGCTGCTGGCGTTCAATACAACGTTGTAAAGAATACTCTACTTCGTCGTGCTACAACAAATGTAGGTCTAGAGGAGCTAAACAATGTTCTTGAGGGAACAACTGCTCTAGCGGTTACAACTGAAGATCCATTTGCTGCTGCAAAGATTCTTTGCAAATATGCAGAGGAGTCTAAAGGTAAGTTTGTTATCAAGGCTGGATTTATTGAGGGCAAGGCTCTAGACGCTGCTGGCGTTACTGAGATGTCTAAGATTCCATCCAAGGATGCTCTACTTGCTACTGTACTGGGTACATTCAACGCTCCAATCGCTGCTCTTGCAAGAGTTATCAATGCAATTGCAGAAAAGGGCGGAGAAACAGCGGAGGCTGCTCCAGCTGCAGAGTAATTTTATTGCTCAAACTGCGTAAAACGCAACAACTTGCTCTCTTTAAATAGAGAGAACATTATTTTAAATTATAAATTAAATGGAGGATTATTAAAATGGCTACTGAGAACGTATTAAAGTTAGTTGAAAGTGTTAAATCCCTAACTGTACTTGAGCTATCTGAGCTTGTAAAGGTACTAGAGGAGGAGTTTGGTGTATCTGCGGCTGCTGCTGTTGCTGCTGCTCCAGCTGCTGGCGGCGGTGCTGCTGCTGCTGAAGAGAAGACTGAGTTTGATGTTATCCTAGTTGATGCTGGTGCATCTAAGATGGGTGTTATCAAGCTAGTTAAGGATCTAGCTGGTCTAGGTCTAAAAGAGTCTAAGGCTCTAGTTGACGAGGCTCCAAAGCCAGTTAAAACTGGTATTTCCAAGGCTGACGCTGAGGATCTAGCTGCTAAGCTACAAGAGGCTGGCGCTAAGGTTGAAATTAAGTAATTATAACTTAATAATGCTATTAAAAAAGCTTTCCTTAATTGGAGAGCTTTTTTTGCATAATAAATAAAAAAATGCTTTATTTCTCTTGTTGGCTGTGTTACAATAAGTATATAAATGTATTATGTTAGAGGGAAGGTGCTGACATGAAGAAAAGATTTTATGATTGGATAAATAATACTCCAATCAAAAAGAAGTTTTTGCCCTTGCAATTGTTCATTTTGTTGATGGTTATTTTTGGGACATTTTTTTCATTTATTTCAGTTGTGGTAATAAATGAATCAAACCAAGATATAATTGATGATAATGTTCAAAATGAGAAGCTGATATATGAGATAATTCAACATATGTATGTTTGTCGTGTGATGGGTAGAGATATGCTATTAACAGAAGATAGAAGAGAGCAGATAGCTTTGTATAGAGAGTATACCGATGCATTTACTAGACTTGATACACAAATGAATGATTTATCATTGAGATTAGAACAAGATGCGTTAGCGACATTTAATGAAATAATAGCTATTAAGGATGCTTATAAAACAGGCATGATGGTTTCTGCTGATATAAGAATTCAGGGGGGAAACTTTGAAGTTGCCTTAACTGCTTTGAATAAAGTTAATGATACAGCAGATGTGTTTTTTGCAAGCATAAATGAATTCCTTCTTTATGAGGATTTGAGGCTGCAAAAGGATCTTAATAACAATGAAGAGCTTGTAAATATGGTATTGCTTGGTAGCTTTTTTGTTAATGCGCTTATTATAGTAACGATAGTAGTTTTTGTTAGAATATTCTCAAGTTCAATGAGCCAAAGCTTAATAACATTAGAAGAAACTGTTTCTGAGATTGCAAGAACAGGCAATATGAGAATTGACATTCCAAAACATCTTTATACAGAAGATGAGGTTGGTAGAATTGCCTTTATTGTTGATGAATTAAAGCTTCAGCTCATGAACTATTCTTTCAAAGATGCTTTGACTGGTGGATATAATGCAAAGGCATATAAAGAAGAACTTAATGAGATATTTGAAAATAGCGATTTGCAAAAGAACTTTACATGCGTTATCTGCGATATAAATAATCTGAAGAAGATAAATGATGTTGTGGGTCACATTGAAGGCGACTGGGCAATTAAAAGCTCTCATCGCATAATTGATGAAAATTTATCTCGCTATGGAAAGACTTTTCGCATTGGCGGAGATGAGTTTGTGTCTATTTTGTTTAACTGCGAAGCTTCTGCTCTTGAAAAGCTTTTTGACAATATTAGATTAACTGCTAGTGTTGAAAATGAAGGTAAGGAACAAAAATTCTCTCTTGCATTTGGTGTTGGAAATTTCGAAGGCAAGAGCAGGGCGGAGTATGATGAGTTTTTCCAAGAAGTTGATAAGCGAATGTATGAAAATAAAAAGGTGGTTAAGGCTGGAAGGCTAGACGCTAGAGTGATAGTTAAATAATGCTTAAATAATATAATACATTCCAATCGCTATAGGCAGAAATGCTTGTAGCGATAATTTATTTCCAAAATTTTCTTCAACAAAATGCTACAAAATATTGTTAAATTTATAAAAATGACTTAAATTTTCTGATATTATATGTTACAATAAAGTATTGAGTTTATATATTATCGTACTTTAAGTTTTAAAATGAAAGCGAAGAACAACAAATTATTATACTGTTATTCAATATAGTGTTTCGTGTTTTTATAGGAAAGGAATGGTTAGGGGTTTGAGGAAGTTTATTAGTTTAGTTTTAATTATATGTATTTTATTTATATCAGGTTGTGCTGGCTTGTCTGTTGAGGAGAAGGACCAGTTTCCTGTTGTTGTTGGGGATGTCCAAATATTAGAAAAGCCTTTAAAGCTTGTTAGCCTTGCGCCTTCAATAACAACAACACTATACTCATTAGGGTATGGTAGCTTTGTTGTTGGTGTAGATGATAGAAGCGAAAAGCCTTCTGCTGTTGCTGAAATTGAGGATTGTGGTACAGTTTTAATGCCAGACGCTAACAAAATAGTTTCTTTAGGCACTGATGTTGTATTTTCGCCAACTAACCTCCCTGAAAAAGAAGCTAATATACTTTTAAGTAACGGAATACCAATTGTTGTTTTAGAAAGAGGAAATACTCCAGAGGAGATGGCTAACCTATTTCATAATGTTGTGACAACAGTTGAGGGGCTGAATAAAGGCAATGCTGCACGAGAGCAACTAACATTTTACTCTGACAACACAATGAATTATGTATACAACAGTATGAAAGAAGCTGTTAATGGGGAGTATTCTGCAATTTATATTGCAGAAATGAGCTTTAATCTTGCAACTTCTGATACTTTCATGGGGCAGGTGCTTGAAAATTCTGGTTTCATTAATCAAGCAGGCGGAGAGTATACAAACTGGAATTTCCCTGCTGAAATGGAGGCTGACCTAAACCCAGATTATATTTTTTACGCAAGCGATATACCTTTAGAAGAAATAACTAGCTCGCCTTATTATAAGCTGACTAAAGCTGTTCAGAATGGTAACTTAATTCCATTAGACAGGAGCATAATTGAAGAGCAATCACCATATATATTTGAGTATCTGTATCTAATGTTTAAAGAGAATTTTCCAGATAGCTTCACAGGCGAAAGACCATCTATAACCATGCCAATACCAGAGCCAGAGCCAGAAACTTTTTGGGACAAGATTACAGGAATATTCAACTAAAAGGCGGTAAAAAATGAACTGTGTTTTAATTAACTTTGGAGAAGGAAATCCAAATCCACAAAGCTATTTAGGCGAGATAATAGGGGAATTAAAGCTTAATATTAGCGAGGAAAAAATTGCTTCAACTGTTTCTCAGCTATCTGCTGAAATTAAAACAGCAAGCAGTAATAGTGATGTAATAATAGTTATTGGAGGGCTTGACCCTTTAAAGAATAGCAGTGCAAAGGATGTACTTTGTGCTATATCTGCCTCGCCTTTAGTGCGTTCTCAAAAGCTTTATAAGCATATTGAGAGCCTATGTGCCGAGAATAACATTGATTTTATAAAAAGGCTTCAAGATATTTCTATGATACCAGATGGATTCACAGCTTCTGTATTTCAGGGACTTAACTACGGTATATCTGGTGTGTTTAATGATAGTTTGGTTGTGGTTTTGCCTGATACTATCGAGCAAGACGGTATAAATGTGCTTAAAGGTTATTTAATGACAACTCTTGTAAACCATAAGAGAATATTATCTAAATACAAAGCCGTTCAGCGAACAATGGCTGTTGAGGAAGAAGAGGTTAAAGCACCAGAAAAGGCTAAGATTGTTAAGAAAATCGCTGGTACTCCTGCCAAAGGAAAGCGTACAGACTCTAGAACTGATCATCTAGCTCAAATGATGATAGGTTTTGGCTCACTGGCTGTTTTACTGCTCTTGATTTTTGGTACATATCTAATGTCCTCAGCCGGAAGAGATAACCCATTATTTAGTTTAAATCCATATAGTGAGCATCAAAATGACACACAAACCGATGATGAAACTTCATCACTAAGCTCTGATATATATATAACAGCTAGTAGCGAAGATGAACAGATTGAAAGCTCTTTAGAGAGCAATAGTGCGAGCAGTAGCGAGGTTGTTAACAGTGAGGTTGAGGATGTAGTAGAGAGCAGTGCTTTGGAGAGCTCTAGTAGTGAGATAGTATCTTCAAGCAGCGAGGTAGAGCCTTCTAGTAGCGAAGTTGTTGCTTCAAGCTCTGTGAGTAGCGAAGCAGAGGCGTCTTCTGCTCTCGAAAGCTCTAGTGTGCCAGAAGAGAGCTTAGAGCCAGAGAGCAGCGAAGAGGAGGAAACAGAACCGACAGGACTGTCTGCCCCAGAGGGAGAGAGCTATTCAGAACAAACACTAAAAGTCAACATCAATGGTAGTGTTAAAAGCTATCCAGCAGATGAGATATTAGCGATGGTGCTTCAAAATGAAACACGAGGATTGCTTCACCCAGAGGCTTTAAAAGCTCATGTAGTTGCTAGTTATTCGCATATTAAGAACTCAAACAATGCTGGATTATCTCCAGTTGTAGCTATTAGAAATGATGTTGCAGAATCTGTGTATGATGCTATTGAGGCTGTTGATGGTTATGCTGTTTATTATAATGATAAAATTGCAAACACAGTCTATCACTCAACAAGCGCAGACTACACCCTTTCTGCAGAGGATGTTTGGGGAGGAGCAATACCATATCTAATCCCTGTTGAAAGCACATGGGATGATGCCTCTCCATATTATAGCGGAACATACAAAATATCCGAAAGCAAAATGCGAGAAAGAATAGAGGATTACTTAAATGTTTCCCCTTCTTCTGATCCTGAAAGCTGGTTTGATATCGAGGACACAGAGAAAGGTGGCTATGTAACAGCTATTGATGTTTGCGGAAAGACAGTGTCAGGACGTTATGTTAGAGAAACTTTGCTAGGCTTTTCAATACGTTCCACTGCTTTTGAGGTTGAGTTTGATGGAGATGACTTCATCTTTACAACCAAAGGATATGGGCATGGTGTTGGAATGAGCCAAAATGGAGCAAGCATTTATGCAGAGGACTATGACAAAGACTGGATAGAGATTATAGAGCATTACTATCCTGGTACAGAAATTAAGTAGTAGTTATTATAGGGAAAGTTTAAAATAGAGGTGTTTAAATGACAGTTGTTTATAGTAATAAGCCATTTAGAAGAATTTTCGCAAGAGCCTTTGATATTGCCTTTTACATTATGTTTGTAAACTTATTTACAATAATTGTTTTGAATAAAGACAATATCTATCTGTTAGGTTTTAAACAATACTTCTTTGTTTTGTTGCCTTCATTTATTTTGATGATTTTAGTTGAGCCATATTTTCTTTCAAACTTTGCCACAACACCAGGAAAGTATCTAATGGGAATAAAACTATATAATCTCAAAAGGGAAAAGCTGAGCTATAAAGAAGCTCTTTGGCGAACTGTTAATATGTTTTTTGATGGTATGGGAGCTGGAATTAGCATTTTGCTTTTGATATGCCTTATTAGAGGTGCAGGCAAAATGAAAAAAGGCGAGAGAATGCACCATGATAGAGATACATGTTTTGTTGTTGAGGAGCTTGGAGCATCAAAGATATTTAGCTATATAGTTCTATTTCTTTTCATAATAGTATTTATATTTTCAAGCCTTTGTTTGCTCAATATACCTAAAAACCTTGGGGATATCACAAAAGACGAGTATGTTGAGAATATTAACTACTTAGCTGAAACTAACAACGCTTTTTTTACTATTGACGAAGATGGT
This sequence comes from uncultured Oscillospiraceae bacterium, assembly GCA_964369265.1. Classification (GTDB taxonomy): domain Bacteria; phylum Bacillota; class Clostridia; order Oscillospirales; family Ruminococcaceae; genus DAMCAP01. Next base: position 19,937 of record CAYJEV010000009.1, on the reverse strand, counting down.
AAACTACTAGGCAGAAACATTAGAATATATAGCCATCACTGTTTATTAACTGCTACAACCTATATTTATTCTGGTCACGGTTATTTAATAGGCGAAGTGCCGAATTCACAAGCTTTGCCAAACCAGTTAATGTTACCAAAAGAAATTGAAATAATTGAGCAGGATGGATATGTTAAAGAGGTTTCTTTAAATGTTATTAGCAATCAAGAATATATACTTCGCAGTTACGCTGAAGCTATGATATTGTCCGCTCAAGCTCTTAATACTAAGGGCAATATAATAAACATAGCAGATATGAGCAAGCTTCTTGATACAATGCTTAATAATAATGAGTTTGATTTTGAGTATAATGGACTAAAAATTAAAGGATATGCAAGTCCTGTTGGTTATACTGAAATTGAAGATGGTTGGATAGCAAATGAAGGCACTGAAAGTCAAGGCAGAGCATTTAATTTAAACTTCTCTGTTTCGAGGATAGAGTAGGCTGAAAGGACGGAAGAGAATGCAAATACAACACTTTGAGTACACATCCTCTGATGGTGTTACACAAATAGAAGCTATAATAAAAAGCCCCTCTGCTGAAATAAAGGGCATAGTTCAAATATCTCATGGCTTAAAGGAGCATTTTGGCAGATACGAGAAATTTATGGATTTTTTGGTTGATGAAGGTTTTGTGGTTGTTGCTAACAACCATTTAGGTCATGGTCGTTCTGTTAAAGAGGAGCTTCCTGGCTATTTCGGGGCAAAAAATTCATATCAGTTTTTGGTTGAAGATTTATATAAGCTTTCTGAGATAGCGAGAGAACAATTTGGAGAGAAGCCTTTATTCTTGCTTGGGCATAGTATGGGATCGTTTATAGCTAGACTGTATATGACAAGATATAAAGAAGAGCTTAGTGGAGCTATTATTAGCGGGACTTCTGGACCAAATTTTAAAGCCGAATTCCCAGCTTATTACTATGCAAAAACGATAGCTAAAATTAAGGGCGAGCGAAACTACGATAAAAGACTAACTAGCTTAACCTCTAACGGTACTAAAGGCAAGTTCGCTAAAGATGGAGCTAATGCATGGCTGACTTCTGATAGCAAGGAGCAGGACAAGTATAGCAAAGATGGATTTTGTAATTTCAGCTTTACAATTGGCGGATATAGAGAGATGTTTAAAATGATGCGTCTTGTTGGCAGTAAGAGCTGGGCTGAGAGCGTATCAAAAAGTCTGCCTATACTTTTTGTTTCTGGCGAGAAAGACCCTGTTGGCAATTATGGCAAAGGGGTCGAAAAGGTTGCGAGAAGGCTTGGTGCTGCTGGTGTGTCTGATATAACGCTTATGCTTTATGAAGATGGCAGACATGAGATGCTTAATGAAGTTAACCATCTTGAAGTGTATCAGGATATACTAGCTTGGATTGAAGAGAAGCTAAGTATTTAATAAAACTATAATAAAATTATAGCAAAAACAGGTTGGAACTCATCATTCCAGCCTGTTTTTGTTTTGCTTTGTCATATAAAAGCGAAGATTATCTATGTTAAACTAGGGTTACCGATATGATCTGTATCAAATTATATCGGTAACTCTGGTAATAGCTAATGGCGAAAACTAGTCTGGCAGAATGTTAAAGTTAATTGTAACCTTAAATAAATCGCCATCTATATCAATTATCATTTTGCCATTTTGGAGCTCTACTAAGCTTGTAGCTATAGAAAGCCCTAGTCCGCTTCCCTCTGTGTTTCGTGATTTATCTCCTCTAACAAATCTTTCGGTTAGTTCGCTTGGGGTTATAGAGAGCCTTTCAGCAGAGATGTTTTTTAGTGAGATAGATATTTCATTTTCGTTAACTTTGATTGTATTTAGATATACTCTTGTTCCGGCTTGTGCATATTTTAAGCTGTTGTTTAGTATATTATCAAACACTCTCCAAATATGCTTGCTGTCAGCTAAAATGAATATAGGCTCTTCAGGCAGTTCGATAATAAGCTCGAGGTTTTTCTCTTCAAATCGCTCAATATATTCGCCAACAACTTGGCTAATAAAAGTGTCTATTTGGCAAGGTTGAAGCTCTAAATTAACATTACCAGTACTAACCTTAGATACATCTATTAAATCGGTGGTTAGTCTTTTAAGTCTGTCAGCATTTCTAGTCACAATCTCAGTATACTCAACAATTTTAGGGTTGTTTGTTTCCTCTTTGCTAATTAAATCAATGTAGTTAATTATTGAGGTTAAAGGGGTTTTAATGTCGTGAGATACATTGGTTATTAGTTCTGTTTTCATTCTCTCGCTTTTGATTTCATTTTCAACAGCAACAGATAATCCCTCTCGAATGTTGTTTAATGTGTTTGCATGCTTTTTAATATCTCCAACTAAATCGGTTGTAGAAATTTCGGTATTAATATTTCCTTTGGCTATTTCTTCAGCGCCAGTTTGAACTTTTTTAAGCATTACAAGAAATACTATTAACCAACCAGCTAACATTAGCTTTTCAACTGCAATAATAAAAGGGAAGATAGCATTGATTAAAAGGCTAATTGGAAGATATAGCACAATTATAATTAAACCTTTACCAAGTATTGACATGTCATCGATGTGACGCATAAATAGCTTGAATGGCTTAAATACGAATTTCAACATCCAAGTTGTTATATTATTGCTTAGTAAAGTTTTGTTTTTGTATCTGACAACAATGCTTCTGAAAAGCAGGATTGTTGCAATATAACCAATAATATAGCTGCCTATGGCAAACTCTATATGCCCTTGATATGTTCCGATGTCATAAATATACTGCACATTGCTGGTGACAAAGATTGAGAATATAAAGAAGCTAGCAGCTAATATACTAGCAAGTAAATAAAAGTCAAGAGGGATTTTGTCAAGAATAATTAGCTTCACTTCGCCATCTTTTTCTGACTGCCCGAAAGTAACCATTAAATAGAAAGCTGTAAACACACAAAACGCTAGGCATATTAGTATAATAGGCATGAAAGCACTATTATATAGATAAACTAAATCAACTACTAAAAGCTCAAATCCTAGCATAGTATTATCAGCTGGATGATAATCATATAAAGCCACCATGTCTATAGTTGCAACTTCTTGAGAGTAAACTTCATATTCTTCATCTGAGGAGAATGTTTCTATTGTTGTAGAAGTAGTGGTATTCTCTTCGAAGCTCCCTAGAATTTCAGTTCCATAGGTTATGGAATAGTCAGTGCCAGTAGGTGCATCTGTTGTGGATGTTTCTAACTGAGCTGCTTGCTCCTCTGTAGGAACTACTTCATCTAAGTTATCAGTTACAATATTAGAAAACTCAAGATTTTCTGGCTTTATTATATCAATATTATTATATGGCTTAACAAAATCTAGCTCTAAATCTAAATCCCTAACATACATATAACTATTGTAGTCATAAGCGTTTTGATTTGAATATTCAAATGAGTAATAATTATCTATTTCGTTGCCACTTTTATCAATGACAACTGTTTTAATTAAACGACCTTGATAGTTCTCTTTAGCAAAATAATGATCATCACCAACTATGCTATCAATAAATACAGTTTTACCTCTATGGTCATTTATGTTGACGCTGTATTTAAAGCCTTTTTCTTCAAGCGATTTATCGAGAGTAGGATTTGGACTATAGAGAGAATTAACTAATGTGTCGTATAAATCTCGGCTAATAAAGCCCTCAGTTTTCTTATCTCTGACTTCTTGGAGGGTGCTAGTGTATAAATCTTCAGCAAAGTCATAACGTGCGACTGCAAGAAGAGTAGCTGCGCACATTCCAGCAACTATTGCAATGGCTAGCGCTAGAATGAATATAAGCTTTACAATGGGGTTATATGCTATTTTTTTGAACATTCTTACCCCTCCTCCTAAATATAAAGCTAACAAACAAAGCCGCACAAATAACACAAAAAGTTATCTTCTTAACACCAAAACTAACTGCTTTCATTTTATCTTCCCCTTTCAAACTTATATCCCTGCCCCCAAACAACTTTAATATATCTCGGTTCGCCTGGATTTATCTCAATCTTTTCTCTTAAATGCCTAATATGCACAGATACAGTCGTTTCAGCACCAATAGAATTATCTTTCCACACTGACTCATAAATATCTTTAAGCGAGAATACAGTATCTGGTTTGCTCATTAGTAGCTTTAAGATAGCATATTCTTTTGGAGTTAAAGAAACCTCTTCGCCAGCAACACGCACCTTTTTTTCATCATCATCAATTTCTATGCCATTGACTGAAAGTGTGCTTTCAGATTTAATTGCAGAGCCTAATGTCATGTATCTTCTAAGCTGCGACTTAACCCTTGCAATAACTTCCATTGGGTTGAATGGCTTTGTGATATAATCATCAGCGCCAACATTAAGCCCTAAAATTTTATCGCTATCCTCAGATTTGGCTGTTAGCAAAATGACAGGGGCGTTGCTTATTTCACGAAGCTTAACCATTGCAGTTATACCATCCATTAAAGGCATCATAATATCCATAAGCACTAAATGAATGTTATTTTCTTCTATTACATTCAATGCTTCTTTGCCATTACAAGCCTCAAATAGATTATAGTCCTTATCTGTTAGATAAATTTTAAGAGCTGAGCGTATGTCCTGTTCATCATCACAAATTAAAATGTTGTACATATTTATGACCATTCCTTTCTTTGGAAGACACAGATAACCATTAAAAGGTTATCCTGCGATATTTTTGCTGCCTGCTTTGATGCAGAGAACATTTTAAATATAGAAGGCTTGAAAGCTACTTTACAAACCATCTCTTCCTTATGATATTATTATAGCTTATTTTGTTTTTAAGAAAAAAGAGGAAAAAATTTTAAGTTTTTATTAAGGATATAAATAATATCCGATTATTTAAGTGAAATAAACAACATAAAATTCCCTGTGACTAATGCCACAGGGAATGAGCTTGATATTAACTACGCTTTAGCACCAGTTGAAGGGTTTACTTTTGGAGGTGTTGTAGTAGTAGGTGTAGTAGCTGTAGTTGTTGAGGAGCTAGAGCTGGAAGTTGATGTTGAAGTTGATGGAGCAGAAGTTGCTCCAGATAAACGCTCATCAGAAATTACAAATGCGCCAAGCTCTTCAACTTCAGCAGAAATGTAATCATCTTCTAAATCAGTGTTTAGCTGAATTAACTTGCCGTTGTCATTTAGATATACATATCTTGCATCACTATCATAGTATCTAAATTCTCCGTTATCAACATCAGGATGAGTATAGAAAGTAATGAAGTTTAAGTTTGCATCATCATATTCGTCAACAAGGTCATAATCTGGTAGTTCGTCATAGAAGAAGTTGATTTTTTGAGAACCATCATGTCTGAACTGAACAGCTGTTGCATCACCAAACTCAACTAAGAAAGTATCGCCCTTTTGCTCTTCTTCAAATTCAACGATAGGCACATCATTATAAACTCTAAACTCATCATCGCTAGCATCAGTAATGCCGCCATAACCAACTTCAAAGCTTACATCGGAATAGCCAACATTGTCCTCATCTTCGTCTTCAGTTGTAATGATTTCAATCTCTACATCTTGAAGTTCTTCTAAATCTCTTGAAGTAGAAACCTTAAAGGACATAACATAATCATCATCTTGATCTCTAATGATTTTTGGGTTAGTGATGTAATCTTCGCCTTGAGTAACTTCAAATTCAACTGTGTAGTCGTCTAAGAAGCTTTTGGAAACATTTTTGCTTCCATCATATTCTAGTGGGAAGTAGTAGGTGCGTCCTGGCATAAATGCATCAGTGTCAGGGTGTTCTCCTTTAACCTCAGCTGTAACAGTATGTTCTCCTGAAATAGCTAGTGAAGTAACTGCCATAGAAGCAACCAAACATAGTGTCATAAAACTGGATAAAAACTTTTTCATTGGAAATTCTCCTTTTAAAATTATTTATCTGAATTCTTCGCTAATAACTTCATTGAACTTATTAGTAAGATATTCTGGTGTGAGATATGATCTTTGCGAAATAATGCCATGCTGACTAGCCATATCCTCAGTGTAGAGGGCTAGTGGCATAACTTCAAGGTTGGCGTATCTAGTATTATAATAGGTAACGATTGGAGTTAGTTTAGCACGTTCAATTGAAACTCTGCCTGTCACACCATCTTTTACAATGTTGCATTCAAAGGCAGCACCAAGCATGTTTTCCCAACCAGCCATAGCTGAGATGAAGTTGCCAAGCGAATAAACAACTAAAGTTTCGTTGCCATTGCTACCTTCGATATACTCAACGGGCTGAACAGTGTGCGAGTGATGCCCCAATATTAAGTCGACACCATTATCAGCTAGAAACTGAGCTGTATCTTTAACATAGTCATTAGGCACAAAGGTGTTTTCTTCTCCCCAGTGAACAGAAACAATAACAACATCAGAACTAGCCTTTAAATCGGCTAAAAGAGAGGCTATTAAATCTCGCTCGCTTGTTAAGATGAAGCTTGGTCCTTCTCCATAGCTAATGAGTCCGTTTGTGTGATCAGTTAAGGCAAGCATGCCTATTTTAATGCCATTCTGCTCAATTATTTGGGCTTCGATTTCAGCTCCATTTTCATAAAGACCAATTAGGTCTACATTTTGAGTTTGCCAAAAGTCATAAGTAGCTTGCAAGCCGTCATCCCATTTATCAAGCATATGATTATTGACTTGAGTTATAGTATTAAATCCAAGCTCAGTTAAATATTCGCCAGCCTCTGTTGGGGTGTTAAATAATGGATAGTTAGAAGGCGGATAGAGAGAGGTTGCAAGAGGTGTTTCCTGATTAACAAACACAATGCCACTTTCTGGTATCATATCCTCCATTTTTTCATAAGCATAGGAAAAGTCATATCCATCTCCGCCAGCCCTGTCTGAGGCTTGTTTGTATATAACATCATGAATGAGATTATCGCCAACAGCAAACAGCGGAACAACGGTATCTTCTGGCACAGTTATTTCTATCTGGCTGCTATCATTGCTATCATTTCCATCAAAAATAGAAGGCTTATCTATAGTTTCATCTTGTGGCGAAAAAAACATCACACCAGCAACACTAATAAACACAAGCACAAGAATTGTGATGAGGGAAGTTTTTTTCATTTAGTATCCTCCAAAAGTGATAAAGTTTATTGTTTTTGTCTTTGAGGTTATTATAGCATAAAGAATGCGACAGTGGCAATACATAAAACGCCTGATATTATAGCAAATAGGAAATATTTTGTATATTCTTTGTAAAGTGTGCCTGTTTCAACCTTCAAATATTCATTTGTAAACACTTGGCAGAGATGTAAAGGAGAGAAATAGTAACCTATGTAACTGCAAATAAATATAGAATAGGCAAATACAAGAGTTGTGTTATCAGGGAGAGCAAGTCCAGCAAGCAGCGGCAGTACAATGCCGTATGAAGTTAGTGATAGACCTGTGATGAAAGAGAAGAAAGCTCCTCCTAATGATAAAATTACCATACCGAATATGCCATCACCAACCATGCTTTGGAAGCTGTTAAGCATTTGATCAAGCGAGCCAATGACATTTTGCAGCAGCATAACCCCAAAGATGGTCAAAAGCATATTGAAGTTTAATGAGGCTTTAAACTTGCTAAAGAAATCAGATTTATCGCTAATCAAATAAACCACAACTAAACTAACTAAAGCGCCCATATATATAGGCAAGCCAAATATGATACTAGTAAGCACACAAACATATATAGGAGATAGGTTAATCATTAGTGAAGCAAAGGTTTTAAAAGAAGGGGAGGCCTTGTATTCGTGCTTTGGTTTAAGATCGCTAATATAAACAAAATAACCAGCCGCAAAAAGGCATATCATAAACACTAGATTATAAGGAATAAGACCATACACACCAACAGAGGGAAGGATTGCACCAACCATCAAAAGAGTTGAGGAGAACGGCATTATCATTATGCCAACATGCCTAAACACAAGATTTATCGCCGATTTTCTTTGAGCAGACATCTCCAAATCATTTCCTAAAGTATCGACAAAAGGAACAGACATAACAGCCCCACCAGGCACTGGCAACAATCCTATGATTGCTGGTATTATCATAGCAATAATTTTTCTGCTGCTAATTAGATTGCCAAAATCAGCCACAATCCTATTTAATATCCCAAACCTACTAAGCAATCCGCCAAGGATTCCGATTGTGAAAACTGCACCGCAAGTTTCAATTGTGTTTTCGGCAGTAATAGTGGTGAGCAAGGTGTTTAGGTATTCGCTTAAATTTTGTCCAGCGCTAAGGGCGAGGATGGTGGCAGTTATAATCATAGTAACCCCAAAATTCATCTTTCTCCTTAGCATGATAGCCATTATTATAAATGACAAGATTAGCATAATAACTTGAATATTCATTTCTTTCTCCTTAAATTTAGTTTCTCATACATACAATAATACATAATTTCTGATACAATTGATATTAGCATATCTCACAATTGTTATGATGAAAATTCTATATTATGACGAAAGTTAATTTAAGCGTGAAAAAATGGAAGTTAGAAACTGCTTTCTAAGATTATAAAATCCTTGCCTGCTTATTGGAATATTAAGATATTCATAGGCAGTTGCATATAAAATATTTTGCCATAAAGCCTCTCTTAGGCTCTCTTCAATTTCAGAAAGTGAAAGTTCGACTGCCAGAATTTTTCTAGCTTCTAAAGGCATATCTTGCTTAATGAATTGAAAGTCTATAAGGGAATTTCCATATTTTTTGAGCCTATTTTTGTGTCCTTTGCAGAGATATATCATCTCCATTCGTTCAAATTGACTAATACTAGTTCTGTTCATTCTGCTATCCTCCTTATTGATTTAAGATAAGTGTATTCGCATGCCTCGCAAACATTGCCTTTTTCTGTTCTAAGGTAATCTTCTCCTTTTAAAATAGCTTGCTTGCAAAAATAACAATACCCAAAAATCATCTTTTCTTTGCTATCAAAAAAACAAATATCGCTATCACCTCCGAATTTTTAGTATTTTAATTCATTATAATACGAAATATTCGTTTTGTCAATAGGGAATTTTACTTTTTTCAAACTATTGATTTAATTTGAATAAAGTGGTAAAATAAGACTATAGCTAAAATAGTATGTCATTTTAGATAAGTTTTTGTTGTCGACTGAAATTTAACAACAAAAATTAGGGCGCATTATAAATAGACACTATAATTAAAATGCGTTCTTCACAGAAAGGGATGGTTATGAATATGATTAAAATCAACGATAGTGCATCAGCAAAACAACACATAGCAGGTGTTATAAGAGATTTAAGAGAAAAACATGGCTACACACAAAAAGACATAGGCAATTTAACTCAAAAAGCACACACAACAATCGCTTCTTGGGAGAGCGGAAAAAGCCAGCCTGATATCGACACTCTAATGCAGTTATGCATTATGTATAATGTAGATGACATACTAGCGGAATTTGGGTATAGAAAGCCACTAAGCGGCTTAACAGATAAGGAGCAAGAGATTATTAAGCTTTATAGAGCATTAGGAGATGATTACCATGATTTTGTGATAAATGTTTTAGGTTCTTTGGTAACATTAAAAGAAGAAACAGAAAATAAGCTTGATAAAAAGCATACCTTCCTAGCAGTTGCAAGAGGAAATGGAGAGCCAACAGAAATTGACGAGGCTGATCTTAGCAAGCTTGCGCCTCGTGATTGGGACGTTAAGTAGAAACTTGGGAGGTATTTATGCTAGATACCATCTTAAATATATATATTAAAGCAGAAATAACTAGCCTGCCAGTTGATCTTGGAAAGATATGCAGAGCTTTAGGTGTAACCTTTTCGACATATGAAGATTATGCAGAGCTAAAAAACATATCGCACGAAGACGTTTGCAGAATGTTTTTGGAGGATGGCTTTACAATTTCTGGCGCATCGAAAAAAGTAATAGTCTATAATGAAAGAAACACCAACTTATTAAGGCGGCGCTTTACGATTGCACATGAGATTGCTCATATCCTATTAAAGCATCTTGAAAATAGTAAAAAAGAAAATGAAGGCATTAACAACGATAGGGCAGCTAATATATTAGCTTGGCATTTGCTATGCCCAATACAAGTGCTTCAACTAATGGGAGTATCGACTGTTGAGGAGATAGCTGAGGCTTGTCAGGTATCTTATTCAGTTTCAAAAAAATGCCATGAGTATTTAACTCAAAAAAGAAACTCATCGGATTTGTTTAAGGATGAACTAGATAAAGAGATGGCGATGCAGTTTCTTCAGTATATAAGCAATTATCATACTATTAAATCAACAAAGCATAATTCACTAAGGTTAAGCCCTCAAAAACTAAACTGTTATTAAAAGGAGAGTTTGATGATAGATAATCGAGTTAATGATGTTAATTTTGATACAGAGTCAAAAGAGTTTAGTAAGTATATGTTGTTGTATCAATCTGCCTTAAAAACAATGCTTACAAGGCTTGATGTGTTAAATGATGAATTTAAGGTTATACATAGAAGAAATCCAATAGCGCATATTACTTCAAGATTAAAGTCGCCACTAAAAATTTATGAGAAACTTAAAAGGAAAAACTTTGAAGTTTCTATTGAGTCAATGTGGGAAAACCTTTATGATATTGCAGGGATAAGAATTGTTTGCTCCTTTAATGAGGATATTTATAGAATGATAAACCTTATTAAAAAGCAAGGTGATATAAAAATTTTAAAAGAAGTTGATTATATTCAGTCCCCAAAAAAGAATGGATATCGAAGCTACCATCTTTTGATGGGTGTGCCTGTTTATTGCGCAGATGAAACGGTGATAGTCAAGGTGGAAATTCAGATTAGAACAATTGCAATGGATTTTTGGGCGACTTTGGAGCATGACTTATATTATAAAAAAGGAAAAAATGCCCCTAAATATATGACAGAGGCATTGTTAGAATGCGCTAATGATATAGCGAATATTGATATAAGGATGCAGGAGATTAAAAATCAAGTCGATAGCCTTGATGATAATAGTAAAAAAATATAATAATAAAACTACTACTACGAAAGCGAATTTTGTTGTGGTAGTTTTTATTGTTAAATTGCATAAATAAACTAGATTAATTTCAGCATTTGGAATATTGACCAACATAGCTCTATTATGGTAATATATAGTAGTAGAGATACTACAAGATAATACATATTAAGAAGGGGGTTAAAACATGATTTATGATTTTACTCTACTAAGTGGCGATGGGAGTGTATTCACTCTATCAGAAGCTATGAAGGAGAAAGAGAAGGCTATTATAGTATTCTATAGAGCCGATTGGTGACCTCATTGAATGAGATACTTTGAAGCGCTGCGTGACAGCCTTGAGGAAATCACTAAGAAAAATGCGATTGTAATAGGTATCAGCACCGACACAGTTGATGACGCTAAAAAGTCGATGGAAAGGTTAAATTTAAACTTCCCACTATTATCAGACGAGTATAGGCTGGTAATAAATGATTTTAATGCATCTTGCATTCGTGCAAAAGATGGCAAGACTTTAGCAAAATCTGTGACTGTTATTGTTGATAAAAACGGCAACACATTATTTAGAAATACGACTGAATATTTGCGCCGTATGCCTGTTGATAAACTAATTTCCAAACTATAAGATTAAGGGCTGTGATGAATAGAAAATCACAGCCCTTATTTTATTATCATAAAAAATTTATCTCTAAGGCATTTTAGGGAACTCGCCATAATGCCACAGCTCATTACAAATAGTAATATAAGTATCTTCATCTTCATCATAATAGCTATAATTTTCTTTAAAACCTATCTCGCTTAAATCTGAGCTAATATTCCTCATGCTTTTCAAGGATTTATTATCGATTAGTTTATGTTCGTCGAGGTTTGTATTTCTTTTGAAGAAATTCAAATAATATTCTTCATCATAAAAGATATTTATTTGGGCGCCCCATAAATCTTCGGTATTTATATGGGCAACAATTTTGATGAATTTGTTGTTGTCAGGTTTTTGTTCAATAAACTCCTTAGTTTTATTAAGCCATGCCCTACAAAATTCAGTTTTAATCTTCCCATAGGTCTTTTTGCTATTGATGAAATCTAGACTACAAGGAGTTCTAAAGCATTCGTATGGATATTTTGATGTATAGCTTGTTTCAAACTCACTTACATACTCTATTAGCCGCTTAAGCTTTCTTTTTTGCCCACGTTGTTTTCTTCTCAAAGAGTTATAAAAAATTAGTTTTCTTGCCATATAGTTTCCTCCAGATAAACGTTATTGTAGCTATAATAAATTATAATAAGAAATCAAACATTACATAAAAATCTTCCAGTGTAGGTTCCACATAAGGAGATTTATATTGAATAGAAGGGTTATCAGATAGTCGTTTTATTTTAACAATATTCTTTTCAAAATCAAAGTGTAGCACAGTTTCACTAATTTGCATTTCAGTCTTTTTTTGACTATTGATATTGTCTTTAATATCAAGCCAAATTTGCTTTGATTTTTTTATATTTCTAATTAAATCATCATTAGCTATTTTATCTTGACCTAATTCAAACAATAAAGGTTTACTTTTCTGCACCTCTTTGATTTTATTGCAAAATTGTATGTATTCCATGCTATACTCCTCTTTCTATTATATAAATCTCCGTTTCACTACGATTATTTATATTCCTCGCAGGGGCGATTTTGAAGGTCGTGGGCAACGGAATGCCCACGTGACCAATTTATATTAGATTTATTCTAAATCTAATATAAATTTCTCGGCTCTTCAGCCGTTTTTATTTCAACTCAAGATTATTGCTATTAGCCTACATAAAAGGGTAGGCTAATCAATTTATTTTGTATTTATCTTTATAATTCTCTAAATACTTATAAATTTGTTTAGTATCATTGGGGAAGACTTCGCAATATCTTATACAAGCCTTTTCGAAATAGTAATAAGCAGTTTCATAATCAATTACAATTTCTTCTCCAAAATGCGTTCCAAACTCAATGCCACCCTCAAAACCAAACCCTTTTGCAATATCATATTCATCTAAATCACTAGGAAATAAGCAGGCTCCTATTTCTACCCCAAAACCTATGCCCTCTGAAACCTGCTTAAGATTATTAACAAAACGATCATCACGAATGCAGTTAATTACTTCTGCAACTGGGCGATGCTTAGTGCTTAACAAGTCTGTATCAGCTATTTTTTTAGTATGCATGGCTATTTCTCCTAGGTATATTGCTTTTGTATTAAATAAAACATGTCGAGCTTATAATAAATCAATACTATCTTAATTAGAGGGAAGTCAGTTAGACAAGCTCGTTAGTTTTATAGACGCTATATCCCTCATAATGATAGCTTGCATCAATGCCTTTCATATAGAGCTCTCTATTATTTATATCGTTGGTGAGGGCATTTTTTAGTAAATACTTAATCTCTAAATCCTTGATAGGGCTTCTTTCCATTGCTAAGAGATAGTCGTTTTTATCGACCTTGCTCCAATCAACAACCATTTTAATATTTTTCTTTAGTATTAAATCAAGCCAAATTCTTGTGCTTCGCCCATTTCCCTCTCTAAAAGGATGAGCAATATTCATTTCAACATATTTTTCAACAATCTCATCAAAGGTAGATTGAGGCATTTTATCTATGTTTTGCAGCGATGCATCTAGATATATTATTGGAGCAAAGCGAAAATTGCCTTTTGCGATATTCACTTTGCGAAGCTCGCCTGCAAAATCATAAATTTCATTAAATAAGTAATGATGTATATATGAAAGCGATGAATATTTTCCAACTTCTAATGTATCAAGTATATTTTTTTCAAATAGCTCATAAGCCTTGATTTTGCTAATACGCTCCTCAGCATTAGCAAGCTCCGATTCTGTTGTTATTCCTAATTTATTCTCTAACATTTATTTAACCTCCCATAAAATAATAATCTACACCTTATGCTTTCAAATATGCGTAATCATTGTGGTTATCATTCACCATATAACGCAATGTGTACATTTTTAATAAACTCTTCAAAGCTATTTCCTACAATAATTTTATCATTAGGGTCGATTGAAATGCAATCAATTATAAAGTAAATTCCTAGCTTATCTACTCCTATAAGCATTCCTCCGCCATCTGTTCCTATTAAACAATGTTCAGGTAAAACCTGCTGTATATTATAATCTACACTCAACTCTTCTAAATCCTCTAACTCATTTAATCTTAAATAAGCATCATTTCCCGCAAAACCCTCACCACCATTATATTTTTTTATAAATTCGAGATAGTCGGTGGGGAATGGTACACCCAAAATTTCTGTAATGCTAGTAGGTGCAGCACTGTTATTGAATGTAAAGTCACTAAAGCACTCTTTTATCAGGTTGTTCATTAAAATCCCCTCCATATAAAGTGTATATTATTTAGTAGTTTATCTATTCAATTATACAAAAAATGCATTATAACTGCAATAGATAATTAAGTTAAATATCGGGCACACTAGGCATAAATATTAAAGGAGCCTGAAAATCAAGCTCCTTTAATATTTATTCATTTTTAAAAACAGTTGGTAAATTCCAGTCAAATTTTGCTGATAGTATTCTAATAATAAACACTAAGCTTATAGATAAAGTTGCGCTTGAAACTTGGTCAAGTCCGATAGTAACTAGCCAGTAATATAAAAGTCCTCCAACTAACGAAGCAACAGCATAAACATGCTTTCTAAGCACAGAAGGTATTTCATTAATAAATGTATCTCTTATAATACCCCCTCCAACACCTGTCAGCATGCCTAAGAAAAGCACCATGAATGCGTTGTCTGCATAGCCAGCTAGCATTGTAGTGTTAATTCCTGTTACTGTGAACACACCAAGCCCCAAGCCGTCAAAGGCATTATTTAGCCTGTCAATACGCCTTACCCTAAGCTCAAACTCCTCTTTATTTGCAAGAGCCACAAAGAATACTGCTATAGCAACACATATAGATAAAGTTACAAAGCTTCCATTATTAAAAATACTAGGCGGCTGGTTTCCTAAAATAACATCTCTTATCATTCCGCCACCAACAGCTGTTGTGACAGCCAAAAACACAACACCAAAAATATCAGCCCCTTTTTTTATCGCCATTACTGCGCCAGAAATTGAAAAGGCAACTGTTCCTATAACTTCAAGAACTAATGTTAAATTCATATTCTTACCTCCTGTTTGTTGAATTAAGCTTATCATATCATATAAATAACAAAACATCAATTGATTATTTGTACAAAACTACATAAAAATAATCTAAGTTTATAATTAAAACGACGATTAATGAAAGGCGAAAAAATTTTTTGCCTGTAAAGGTAAAACACTTGACAGGCAGAATTTTTTGTGTTAGAATACACGAGTGTCAAGAATGTATGCAAAATAGAAGGGCGGTGTGAACAATGGCAAAAAACTTAAAAATCACACTGTTATACGACATATATGGAGATATGCTAACAGAAAAGCAACAAGAAGTTTTGGAGCTTTATTATAATGAAGATTTATCCCTAGCAGAAATTGCAGAGCATCTTGGAGTTACAAGGCAGGGTGTGAGCGACTCTATAAAAAGAGGCGAACATCAGCTTTTGCAGTTTGAGGAAGTGCTTCTAGTTTCAGATAGGCTGACTAACATTAGAAAGTCGACTGATAAAATTGCCGAGCTTGTAAGCGAGATGAGCAGAGATAGTGGCAACGGAATAGAGCTTGCAAGAGAGATAAATTTAGAGCTTGATAGAATAAGGGAAGCTTAAATATTATATATTAGGTTGTTAGGTATATAGAAAGGTAGGTGGAGTTTTATGGCATTTGAGAGCTTATCAGATAGACTATCGTCAGTATTTAAAAAGCTGAGAAGTCGAGGAAAGCTAAAAGAGTCTGATATTAAAGAGGTAATGCGTGAAATAAGGCTGGCACTACTTGAGGCAGACGTAAACTATAAAGTAGCAAAAGAATTTGTCGCTTCTGTGTCTGAAAAGGCAGTGGGAGATGAGATACTAGAAAGCTTAACCCCAGCTCAGCATGTTATTAAGATAGTGAATGAAGAGTTGACTGCTCTTATGGGTACAGAAAATGTGCGTATAAAATTTAGCTCAAAGCTTCCGACTATAATCATGATGTGTGGCTTGCAGGGCTCTGGTAAAACAACGCATTCTGGTAAACTTGCAAAGATGTACAAAAAAGAGGGCAGACGTCCTTTGCTTGTAGCTTGTGATATATATAGACCAGCCGCTATCAAACAGCTTGAGGTGGTTGGAGAAACAGCGGGAGTTCCTGTTTTCCAAATGGGGCAGATAAATCCTGTTGAGATAGCAACATCTGCGATTAGGCACGCAAGAGATCATGGTAATGATATAGTCATACTCGATACAGCAGGCCGACTTCATATAGATGAAGAGCTAATGGGAGAGCTTGAGGCTGTTAAAACAGCAGTTGAGCCTCATGAAATTCTGCTTGTTGTTGACTCAATGACAGGTCAGGATGCTGTTAACGTTGCAGAGAGTTTCAATCAAAAGCTTGATATAAGCGGCGTTATACTAACAAAGCTTGATGGTGATACTAGAGGAGGAGCTGCGCTTTCGGTGCGTTCTGTGACTGGTAAGCCAATTAAATTTGCTGGTACTGGCGAAAAGCTTGATGATATAGAGCCATTCTATCCGGATAGAATGGCATCAAGAATTTTGGGAATGGGCGATGTTCTAACTCTAATTGAAAAAGCACAAACTGTTGTTGATGAAAAGAAGGCAGTGGAGCTTGAAGAGAAGCTTAGAAAAGCATCGTTTACATTAACTGATTTGCTTGATCAGATGAAACAAATTCAAAACATGGGGCCTTTAGGCAAAGTTCTTGGCATGATACCTGGTGTTAAGGTTAAGGACGAGGATGTTGCGCAAGGCGAAAAAGAGCTAAGAAGAACAGAGGCTATAATCAACTCTATGACTAAGGCTGAAAGAGAAAAGCCAGCTATCATAAATCCAGCTCGTAAGAGAAGAATTGCTGCTGGTAGCGGAACAAGGGTTGAGGATGTTAATAGGCTTTTAAGGCAGTTTGAGCAGATGCAAAAGATGATGAAGCAGCTAACTGGGCCTAAGGGCAAGAAGAAGTTTGGCGCGCTTTCTAAGTTTGGAATGCCGAAAATGTAGGTTTTTATTCCTAGTGTCTTGAGTTCGTTAAAAGTTCATAGCAGTATGGGCAGTTTTAGCGAATACAAGGGACTAGCTGATTAAAGATAAATAAAAAATAAAATAGGAGGTGACAGTAATGGCTGTTAAGATAAGACTAAGACGTATGGGTGCTAAAAAGGCTCCTTTCTACAGAATCGTAGTTGCTGATTCCCGTTTCCCAAGAGATGGTAGATTCATCGAGGAGATCGGATTCTATGATCCAACTAAAAATCCATCTGTTGTAAACATCGATAGCGATAAGGCTAAGGCTTGGATCGCTAATGGCGCTCAACCAACAGATACAGTTAAGGGTATCCTTAAGAAGAACGGAGTTCTTTAATTTTTAATTAAGAGTGTAGCAGAAAGGGGTTCTTTTCTGCTACTTCCTAATAGCAGAGAGAGTAGATTTACTTTTGAAGGAGAATAAAATGGAAGATTTAATAATATCAATAGCCAAAGGCTTAGTTGATGATAAAGATAGTGTTAATGTAAAAGCAGATCCAGTTAATGAAGAGGGTGTTATCGTTTATCACCTAACAGTAGGCGAGGGCGATATGGGCCGCGTTATTGGAAAACAAGGAAGAATTGCGAAGGCTATCAGAACTGTGGCAAAGGCAGCAGCTTCCAAGCAAGGACTAAAGGTTGCAGTTGAGATAGACTAATTTTTTGGTTTACAGTTAAGTGTTCGACATCTAGAGCAGTTGCCTTTTAGGTTGCTGCTCTTATTTGATAGATTAGGAAATTAGAATAGCGAGAGGAAAGATTAAAGAGATGAAAAAGAGATATCTTGAATGTGGCAAGCTTGTTAGTACACATGCGTTGCTAGGAGAAATGAAACTACAACCTTGGAGCGATAGTGCAGAGTTTTTACTAGATTTTAAAACGCTATATCTAAAAAATGGTGAGGAAGCCTTAGAGGTTGTTTCGGCGAGAGTTCATAAAGGCATGCTGCTAGTTAAATTCAAAGGTTATGAGGATATTAACAAAGCCCAAACATTAAGGGGCAGTGTTGTTTATATCGACAGAGAAGACGATCATCTTGCAGAAGGCGATTACTACATACAAGATTTAATTGGTCTTGATGTATATGATATTGATAATGGTAAATTATATGGTAAGCTAGTTGATGTTTCTGAAACAGGGGCGAATGATGTGTATCATATAGAATTTGGAAATGGAAAGATACAGCTAATACCAGCTATTCCACAAGTGGTGTTAGAGATTGATTTAGATAATAATAAAATGGCGATAAGACCGCTTGAGGGGCTTTTTGACGATGAGGCTTGATATAATAACTCTTTTTCCAGAGGTTTGTCATAACTTTCTTCACGAGAGCATTATAGGAAGAGCAGTTAAAAAGGGTATACTAGAGATTAACACACATCAGCTTCGTGATTATAGTTTAGACAGGCTTCGCCGAGTTGACGACACACCATATGGTGGAGGAAAGGGAATGTTAATACAAGCAGAGCCTTTGTTTAATGCTTGCAGCAAAATTTCGGAGGGCTTAGATAAAAAGCCTTTTATCATATATCTTTCCCCTAAAGGAAAGGTGTTTAATCAGGAAATGGCTATTAACTATGCTAAAATGGATAGAAGCATAATGTTGGTTTGTGGTCATTATGAGGGAGTAGATCAGCGCTTTATTGACGAGATGGTGGATGAGGAAGTGTCTATTGGTGACTATGTGTTAACAGGTGGTGAGCTTGGCGCAATGGTGCTTGCCGACGCTGTTTGCCGATTAGTGCCTGGTGTGTTATCTGATTCTGTTTGCTATGAGGAAGAGAGCCATCATAGCGGTTTGCTAGAGTATCCTCACTACACAAGGCCTCCTGTTTGGAGGGGGCGAGAAGTGCCAGAAATTCTGCTTTCAGGCCATCATGCTAACATTGAAAAGTGGAGGACAGAAAAGTCTTTAGCTATAACAAAAGAGCGAAGACCTGATATGTTGGAGAAATATAGTTTGAAGAGATAGTGTTTTTTGAAAATTAGTGGCTATGATTTATTTGAATTTATAGAATATTTTGTAAAATTAGCTGTCAAATCGCACAAACAAGTTAAAAACATTAAGCTAAAATACTCGAATTAGTAGAAAATTCACATAAACGCCCCTATAATAACAAAGATACATTGACATAGTAAAAAAAGAACATTATAATATGTTCATAGCATAATAACGAGATTAAATAAATTAAAACTTATAGGGAGAGTTTAGCTATGTATATGAAGGAAGTATCAGTTCAAAATCAAATCGGTCTTCATGCAAGACCAGCAACATTTTTCATCCAAAAGGCTAATGAGTTCAAGTCTTCAATCTGGGTTGAAAAGGAAGAGCGTAAAGTAAATGCAAAGAGCCTTTTAGGTGTTCTTTCACTAGGTATTGTTGGCGGAACTGTAATTAGAATTATCGCTGATGGTGCTGATGAAACTGAGGCAGTTGATGCACTAGTTAAGTTAATTGATTCTGGATTTGCTCAATAGTAAACATATTTAATACTCATTGAATAAAAATAATAGGGATAGCAAGGGTGGTGGACGTAGTTTCAATCTTTGGCTATCCTTTTATTTTTGTTTTGGTGTTTAGTGATATTTAAATAATGGTTACAGGAGAATTATGGATAGAAAACATACATATTCACGAATAGAATTTTTGAGAAAATTCAATAAAGACAAACTACCTATATTTACTAGACTAATAGGACATACACTATTTATTTTCACTATATATTTTGTTATGCGTATATGGGGACAACCTATGCCGGATTGGAACAATTTTAATGATTATATTGCAGAGATGTTA
>CAYJEV010000008.1:6534-33648 GCA_964369265.1 uncultured Oscillospiraceae bacterium | reverse complement strand
TTCTCGTGGTGGCGGAGGCGGTGGAGGCAGAAGCAGCCGTGGCGGAAGCTACTAAACACCATAATAAAAAAGCAGATGAGAAGTTAAAGCTTCTTATCTGCTTTTTATGTTATATATTTACATTCGCTCATTGTTATTCATTTTTATTCATTCAGTAGTAAGCAATTTTAGCAAAGTAGCAGTTTATTTAAATACGCCTTAGTTTATGCGTTTCATCTGCGCAGGCTTGGGATAGCATTTTTTCTGCATAGCAATCATCTTTGTATCTCTCATTTTTATCAATATCATCATAAAAATAGCAAGAATAGCATTCAATTATTTCATTGTTTAAGTTTAGTGGTACTTCCTCAATAACTATAAAACAATCGAAATAATCAAAAAACCTATATTCGACTCTTTGCCCATATTTATTTATATAATCATCTTGTTGAAGCTTTGCAAACTCCTCTGCTTTTTCATATGCCTCATCAAAGCTATTTGCAGATAACATTATAATAGACTGCTCATAAAAAATCTCAATATCATTATAAAAGCTATCTACTAAGCTAACTTGTGGCTTTCCAATAATACTAATTTTAAATAGCAGTTTCACCGAATATGTCATATTATCTCCTTAATTATCACCACTATTGTTTTTGCTATCAATGACAGCACCAATTACAACGCCAGCTAGCATACCGCCTCCAGCTCCAATACTAATTCCTAGGCTTATATTACCAACAAATAAACCCCAGATTACTCCGCCTGCTGTGCCGGCTAGCATACCATATGTAATACCATAGCTCATTGCTGTATTTTTGTTTTTATTGCTCATAATTATTAGCCTCCTATAGATTTTATAATATTATTATACATTAAAAATCACAATTTTGCAAGAAAATGGGGCGTTTAGCTTAAATGCCAACACCCCATCTAGGTTAACTAATATATTATCTCATCAAGCAGCTCTAAGCTGTTGATGTTGTATTTTTGAAGCCTTCCATCAGAAACAGTGATTAAGTCATCGTAGATATAGACACCTCTAGAAATATTATAATTATACATATATCTCATATTGCTGTCTACTCCCTCTTGAGAAGATATATTCCCCACCGAATTGAACTTATCGTCCACAATCTCATAAAGAAGATAACCATTGAACTCTGTGTTATTGCCAGCTGTGTAGACATCTGCTGGCAGCCCTAGCATAGACTTTTCAGGATAATACATAAAAGCTTTATGATTATAGCTTACTTCTGTATAGCTATGGTCATTGCCAATTATAGTAAAGTCAAGCTCTACAGGATCTTTAGGGTTTGATATATCAAATAAAGAAAGCTTAATACCATCTATCTGAACACCACCATGTGTATTAACATATGTGTTTTGTCCAACACCTATTAGCTTGCCATCACCTATTGGGTGGAGATAATCTGAGAAACCTGGAATTTTCAGCTCACCAAGCACCTTTGGATTTTTAGGGTCTGACACATCAATTGCAAATAACGGATCAGTTTCTTTAAAGGTTACAACATATGCCATATCCCCCATAAAGCGAACAGAGTAAATCCTTTCCTCAGGAGCTAGATTTTGAACAGAGCCTACTTCTGTTAAGTTTGCATCATAAATATATAAATTATTGGAGCTTTCGCCGCTTTCATAGCTAGTTGTCGCAACTCTTAAATATCCCTTATACTCATCCATAGAGAACTGATCATTTATATTGCCATCAACCATTACATCGCCCTTATAGCTTAGCTTGCCTGTTAATGGAGATACACTAAAAGCTACAATCCCTGTTGAAGGCTTACCATCATAAATGCTTGAAGCTAGATATAAGTTTTGTTCGCTCATCATAATCTCGTCTGTCGTTCCCATTACAGCAGAGCTGTTGAAATTTCCAGAATCAATATTAAAGGAGGTTACAATTGCATAGCTAACGCCATTCATATGAGGAGATACCATTATATCATTTGATGAAATTATTGTTGTTTCGTTGTTATTTTTTATCCAAGGGAATAATTCTATAGCAGGAGTGCTATCCTCTGCCCAAGAATACATGTTATAGTTGTTTTTCTCAGTTACTAGATATAAAGTATCGTCTATTAGCCTTGAGGAAACATAATAACCATCTTGTGCAGCATCTTCAAGCAAGTTTGGCTTTTCTGGATTGCTAACATCATAAACATAAATGCTAACAGCATCGGAATATGAGCTTTCATCTGTCATATATCCTGGAACAATAAGGTTAGAGTCGTTATTTTCGATAGGAGCTATCTCGCCTAATGTTGGGGATTCTAGCTCTACAATATTATTCGGAATTAACATAACAAGCTTGTCATCAACAAGATATAATTCACCAACAGTATGCACAGGTATAGTTATATCTGAAACTAACTCTAAGGACTCTGCTTTAGTTATTGACAAAATCACATTACCATTATAATCTGTACGAACATGATAAATATGCTCACCATCAGTTTTCACTATATCAGACTCGTCAATACCAGCAACCTGTGTATTTGTTGAGGAAACTGCACCATTAGCTGGTGCTGAATCGTTGGAAGTAGCACCTAGAGCAACTGACTCTTCAACAAAAACATCATCTCGCCCAAAGCCGCCCTCTGTCATAGCTCCAAAAAAGCCATCAAACAGCTTATTGTTGCCGCTTTCCTCGTCTAACATAATGTCCTCATAATATGAAAGTGCTGTGTTACGAAGATCGGTGTATGTCGTTTCTGCCGGTTCTGCCGTTCTCATCGGACTATTTGTCGCCTCTGCAACTGTTGCTGGGTTATGGTCAACTATGTTATTTCCATTATTATTGCTGCTAGTGTAAGCCAAAATTGCAAAAGCTGCACATGCTGCAACTGTTAAAAACTGCAATGATTTTCTTTTATATAAAGGAATAACTTTAGCCTTATCAGCACTCTCTTCTTCGTTAGGTACTGTTTTAATATTATATTTTTCCATTAGGTTTTTAGACGTTAATGACTGAGGAAGCTCAATATCACTAGCATCATTATTAAGCTCAGCCTTAAACTCTTCTATAAATTCTACTAAATCTTTATCATACTTTTCCATACATTCACCTCCTAAAATTAAGATAATACAGCTCTTAGCTTTTTAAATGCTCGGTATAATTTTGAACTAACAGTTCCTTGCGGAAGACCAATAATCTCGCTTATCTCCTTAACTGTGTACCCCATTAAGACAGATAAGTTTATTATTTCTCTCTCCTCCAAGCTCACTTCTAACAATGCATCCCTTACTTCAAGTCTGCTAGTGTCAGTTATGTCCTCTGAAATAGGTTCAATTCCAATTTCGCTAAGTGTATCAAGATCAGTTTCATCTTTCTTTTTTATGTAATTTGAGATTTGCCTTTTGCACTTTGCTGAAAGAATTGTAAAAAACCAATTTTTAACCTTAGTTTCATCAGATAAATTTTTAATACCTTTATAAGCATCCAAAAAAGTTTCTGCCACTGCATCTTCGGCATCCTGCGGATTCTTTAATGTGTATAGTGCTACTTTATATAATTCTGTAGCTAGACTATCATAAAGTTCACCGAACGCCTGCGCATCGCCTTCGATTGCCTTTTTGACTATAGTCGTTTCTATCATTTTTACACCACCATTCTTTATTTTTAATTAGTTATCTAAACTAAATCATTATTTAGCGGTCATAAATATAGTGTATAATTTTTAGGCATTTACTGCACTATATTACAAATTTTTAAATTAAATTCGTCTTGCCGCTTTTTTAGCTAAAAAAACTGTATTGTAAAATACAATACAGCCTTTTAATCATAATATTACATTATTTGCTATTTGTCAACTTATTTGATATAGCATTTTTGCAGATTGTTTTTGCCAGTCTTCTAGTTTTATAGCTGCTCATTCCTGAATAAATCTCTCCAACACCCTTTATGTTAATAAGCTTTGCATCTTGCTGGTGTAAAGATGCAAGCAATTTTACTATTATATTCTTTTCATCTAGTTTTTTCATTTTAACGCTCCCTTCTAACTCTCTTCTGTTATTTATCTTCTCCCTTTAAAATACATTTATACTAATAAAAAAGCTGAAATATTGACAATTACTCATTTTAGTTTTATAATGAAACTAAAAATATAAAACTATTAGGAGAAAGAAAATGACAGTTAAAGATGCAATATATAAAAGAAAAAGTATTAGAAGTTATTTAGATAAGCAAATACCAATAGAAATACTTGAGGAGGTGTTAGATGCTGGAAGGCTAGCGCCATCTGGTCGTAATGGTCAGGAGTGGAAGTTTATTGTTTCTAACGACAAAACTCATAAATCCGCTATAGTTCAGTCGTGCCATAATCAAAAGTGCAGTGAAGAAGCGCCAGTTACCATTGTTTTATGCTCTTTAATTGACACTATCATGCCTTGCAAACAAAGTCAAGGAACAGTGAACTGCTCTATTGCCGCTTCCTTTATGATGCTCAGGGCAACTGAACTTGGGCTTGGAACTGTATTGTTAGGTCATTTTGATGCCGATAAAATAAAATCCGCACTAGATATACCATCTGATTACACTCCTGTTGCAATTCTGCTTTTAGGGCATCCAAATGAACAAGGGAGAGATAGAGTTAGAAAAGCGTTATCAGATATTATCATATATAAATAAAATCTAATAAGTTTATTCAAAGACATCTCTAGACATAGGGGCGTCTATTTCTGTGTATACATTAACCTTATTGTTCTTATCAATTGTGGCAAGTATTACTTCATTAATGCTTGAAACTCTCTCATCTGCAAGCCTTTCTGCCAACCAATATCTATCCTTTCCAATGAACTTTAAATTATCCTCTAAGATTTTCCCATCTAAAATGAGATTAACTTCATAAGACTCTTTCGGAGGCTTTTTGCCAGCATCTTTAGGAGTTAACGGCCTAGCCATTTCTGTTGCAAGCACACTAATTTTTCCGTTTGGCTCTATTAAAATTGTTTGTACATCTGATAGATGAAAAAAGCCTTTATCTCTAATTGAGGATAACATTTCTGATATGTCAATTTTTGCTTTTTTTAAATTGCCTTTATATATTTTGCCATCGTCCATTAAAATTAAAGTTTCCCCTGTTACCATTCGCCTAAAAGAAAGGGATTTGCTAGTTAGCAAGTTTATTAACACAGGGAATAAAGTATAAATGCTCATCGCTGTAACAGGAACTATAATATCCTCAATCTCGCCTAAAGCAACAGCAGCAGCCATAGAACCAATTGTTATTCCAATTATATAATCAAGCATTGAAAATTGAGCTAGCTGTCTATTCCCTATAATCTTAGTGAAAACAAATAATACTAGTAGTGAGCTTATTGATGTTAAACAAGCCTCAAAAAAATTGTCCATACCATTCTCCTTCTTTGAGTTTAGTATGGACATTTTTTATTTAACTAATCAGAAAAGCTTATTTCTATTGGAATATTTAAGTAAAAAGAATATAATATTGCTTTTTCAACTTTAAGACCTAAACTATCTGATAGCATTTCCTTATACAGCATAAGCTGCTTTTTATATCTATCAACTAGCTTATTTTTATCTTTTATCCTGTCTGTTTTAAAGTCGACTAGTATTGCGCTATCGCCTTTAACTAAAATCAAATCAGCAATTCCCTGCAGAACAGTCTTTTCGCCATCCTCAGCAACTTTATATTCACCTTTTATCTCATCTTTCAAATACGAAACAAACCTGTGCTCTCGTAAATATCTATCAGAATTTAAAAGAGCCTCCCACAAACTGCTAGCGAAGAACTTTTCTATTCTGTCAACCTCGACAGAACTAGCTTGCCTCTTATTAAACACCCCTAAAGAAAGCATTCTATCAAGCTCGGCTTTTACATCCTTGCTCGCATTCTCTAAATTGCAAAGCTGCATGAATGTATGTACTGCTGTTCCTTTTTCAGCCGCTGATATACTATCCCCTAGCATAAATCTAGGCTTTGATTTAAACAGCCTGTCTTCATTGACATCCTTTTCGGCAAGCTCCGAAACTGAAAGCTTAGTAGGCGCTTTTGTCGCATTTGGGTACTTGTAACTAAAAGCTTTGTTTTCCATAACTTTAGCTATAAGTGTGTTATCAATTTCGCATACTTCCTCATTACTAGTATTAGTATCTTTTGTTTCTATTGGAAGCATGTTCGCTATTTTAACCGATATCTTATCAGTTGGCTGATTTTTTAGAGATGCAATAAATTCAGAACTGCTTGAAACTGCTGAAGTTATGATATCTAGATATGAGTTTTGCTTTAAAAGCTCGAATGCAGATAGTCTGCCATCAGTTAAAATCTCTTCTCTCTGGCTAATATATTTATCAGCATCAGCAACATTACCAACAACAATCAGCTTTTCCCTAGCCCTAGTTAAAGCTACATATAATATTCTTAACTCTTCGGCAATTAAGTTTTCGGTGCTTTTTATCTTTGCACTATTTAAAGGCAGTGTCTTAAACTGGCATTTTCTAACCCTATCTCTTCGCATTGCTGTAAAGCCTAAATTATTGTCGAGAATAACATTCGAATGAATGTCGCCCTTGTTAAATCGTTTTGAAGCTGAACCTAAAACAACTATCGGAAACTCAAGACCTTTGCTTTTATGGATAGACATTATTGTGACAGCATCAGACACACCAGTCACATCAACCGAAGTTAAATCCTCTTCCCTCTCCTCCATTCCATCAATGAAACGAAGTATGTTTGTAAGCCCAGTTACTCCAACAGCCTCCCAGCCAGCGACATATTCTGCTAAAAGCAATAAATTACCATATCTACGCTCTCCAAAAGGCATTGTCCTATAAATTAACTCAATTGATGTGCAGTTATATATATGCAGTATAAGCTCCGAAACTGGCATTATAACCGACTTTTCTCTAAAATAAGTTATTTTTTCTAATAAAGAGGCAACTTTTGGATATTCACTAGATTTTTTTCTAAAGTTATTATAAAGGCTTTGTTTTGAACCAGCGGACATTCTTATTTTAGCAATGTCATCAGCTGATATTCCCGCAAATGGCGAAATAGCAACTCCTAAAAGCTCTCTGCTTAAAAGAGGGTTGTCTATAACTTTAAGAAGATTTACCATAGTCCTAATCTCATTTGTGTTAAAAAAACCAACTGTTTCCTCTTCATTAACAGCAACTCCTAGCTTTTCAAAGGATTTTCTATATGTTGATATGCTTCTTCTAGGAGATCTAAGAAGCACAACAGCATCGCTATAGCTTGCTTTTCTAAGCCCTCCTTTTCCATCAGAAACCATAAATCCAGACTCTATCAACTCTTTAAGCTCGCTCGCAATATACAAAGCTTGATACTCTTCCTTTGTCACATCTTCTGGGAGATTATCATCGCTTAAATAATGTATATCAACCCCCGTATATAAAGTTTCAGCATATGGAGCAGAAGGATTTAAGCATTCATCTTTTCCATACTCAACCCCTCCAATTTCCTCACGCATTACAGCAGAAAAAATATCATTTATAGGCGTTGTAACCTTTTCTCTGCTCCTAAAGTTGTTAGAAAGCAGAATTTTTGAAGGAAACTGCTCATTATCGAATGCATTTGCAGATTTTAGTTTGCCAACAAAAAGTTCAGGACGAGCTTGTCTGAAGCTATAAATACTTTGCTTGACATCTCCCACCATAAAAAGATTATTATCGCTTATAGTTTTAAAGATTAGGTCTTGAACTTCGTTTATATCTTGGCACTCATCCACCATTATGCTATCAAAATTACCTTTTAGTTCTTTGGCTAAGTCTGTTGGCTCGTAATCGCCATATTGGTCTTTAGGTGTTAATAGCAAGCTTAACATAAAATGCTCTAAATCAGCAAAATCAAGAGCTGATTCCTCCTGCTTTTTTGCCTTCATTTTTTTATCTAAATCCAAGGCTAAAGAAAAAAGCTCCTTCATTTTATGCTTTAAGTCGGCTATATCTTCAAGAAACTCTGCTGTTGTACAAATGGTCAGCTGTTCTTTTAGCTCATCAACTGATTTTTTCACTCTATTTCGCACATCTTTAATGAACTCTTTGTCCCATTCATCAGCGCCTTTTTTAGCTCCAACTCTTTTATGCTTAAAGTTATAAACAAACTCACCAGCCTTATCAAAACCATCCTTTTCGTCTAATAGCTTCTTTAGCTGTGTTAACATTAAAAGATCGTCTTCGAGAGGTATTCCATAGTTATTATATAGTATATTATCGTTTTTTATATGCTCTATACCGTTGCTTGCTTGAGCTATAGCATAATCGGCTATACCTTTGGCATAGTTCAGAACAACTTCGCCCCATATGCTTTCTTCAACTGAAGATGCATCATATAGTTTTAGTCTATTATCGCACCAGCTCTCATAAAATGGCAAAGAGCGCAAAAACTCATACACTGAAATAACAGCTTCAACTAAAGCGTTATCATTTCTTCCACCAGATAAATATTCAACCAAAGATAAAAACTCTGATTTTTCTTTCATCTCATATCTCTCTGAAACTATTTCTGAAATGCAGTCTGCCCTCCAGCTTTTTATTTCATTTTCGCTTGCAACCCTAACATTAGGAGAAATGTCTAGTCTTTGAAAGTAAGCTGTCACAAAGTTAAGGCAAAATGAGTGTATTGTTGAAATAGATGCATATGGTAATCGAGAAAGCTGCTCTTTTAAATACTTATTATTAGGTGTTGCTTTAAGGGCAGAGTTTAGCTTTTTATAAATACGCTCCTTCATTTCAGAAGCAGCAGCCCTTGTGAATGTAACAATTAAAAGCCTATCGATATTAGCAGGCTCTTCTTCTCTTGTTATCATGGTTAACACTCTCTCAGATAAAACTGCTGTTTTTCCGCTTCCAGCAGCTGCTGATAGGTATATATCTCCACCAGTTCCATGAATAGCGTCAGACTGTTCTTTTGTCCAACTAATGCTCATCCTCGCTCACCTCCGCTTTATTGTTTAATAGCTCTTCCCTTTCAACCTCTCTTTTCTCTCTTATTCTATCGCCATCTTCAAAACCGCAAACATTTTTATAGTCGCAATATTGGCATTGATTAAAACCTCCTCCAACTGTTGGCACTGCCTCAATCTTGCCATCCATTAAGCTATATGCCATATTAGAAAGCTGATCTGTTACTTTTTGCGCAAGCACTCCAAGCTCTGATAACTTAGCAAAGCTGTTCTTTGAGCGAGTTCCTGGAATAAATATTCCTCCTGAAGCATCCATTGCCTCCAACACTTCACTATCCTCAAGCAATAAGCCATTCATTTTATAATGCTCCAATTTCTTAGCTTTTATATTCTCTGAATGCCTTTCGGTTGTATGGTATTTTGATATTACTGGCATATATAACACACCAGCTGGAAACACATCCTTGTACTTCCCCTTACCTTCTTTCCAAATTGAAAAAAGATAAATGAGCATCTGCATGTTTAGTCCATAATAAACGTCACTTAGAGCAAATTTTTTATTACCTGATTTATAATCAACAACTCTTACATACTTCTTTCCATCAATAACAGCTATATCAACCCTGTCAATTTTTCCGACAACCTTTATTTCTGTGCCATCTAATAGCTCCACCTTTAATGGAGGAGCATCTGTAAATTCATTCACCTCTTGTTCAAACGCAACAGGCTCAAACTTACTTTGAGAAAACTCCTCCGCTAAATGCTTAACTAACTCAAACACACTATCGCCAAGCCTAGTTAATAAATAACGATTTCTTTCTGTTAGCGCCTTATTCTTGCCATCTATAGCCTGTATTTGTTCTTCAATTATAGAGTCTATCTCTGCTCTTAGCTCTTTATCCTCGGCAGAAGTTATACCCGCTCCACCATATTTTGAAACAACTCTCTCAAGCACATTATGCATTAGTGAACCACTAGCCAAAGGCGTTATAACGCCTTTACTTCTGCCCTTAACCTTTAATCCATCATTTGCAAAGTACGAAAAAGGACAACCATAATATCTGTCAACCTTTGTTGGACTTAACCTTAAATTATCTCCAAAAAACTCTTTTGCAATCTCTTTATCTTCAATTTGAGTCGCTTTCTTGTCTTTGAAGTCGTTTAAGATATTAAGCTTTATATCATCTTCAACACAGCTAGTTAACGAAAGAGCTAAAGCCTTATTTTCTGAAGAAAGATGGGCAATTCTATGAAATATAGTTTCCTCGTTAATTGCCATGTTTCTTTCTTCTGTTTTGAGGGCAGTTGCACCGCTCATTTCAAAGCTAGTATATATCTTTGAAGGGACTATATGCGAGCTTTTTCCATGCTTAGTTGGATAGCTAATATACACTTTCTCGCTTGCAGAAGAGATAGCCTGATAGCAATACTGCTCTTCTCTCGAGTTTAAGTCCTCCAGTGTATCGGAGAGCTCGTCTTGCTTTTTCCAGAGCTTCTCTGATTCTGTAATTGTAAATAACGAGTTGATAGTAGCTGGCGGAGGATACTCTCCCTCAACAGCTCCCATAACAAATACCGCTTTTGGATTAAGCGGACGTATTCTATCTGCTGTGCCTATAAGAACTCTGTCAATTGTTGGCGGAGGTGTTGTAGTTTCGAAGCTCGCTACTGCAAGCTCTAACAGCTCATTTAGCTTTGTCACACTAAGCCTAACATCGCCTATAACATCAGAAAATAAATCTAGCGCCTTGCAAATCTGATCCCAGATAGAAGACTCCTCAATTAAGAACTGCCTTCTCTCTGTTAAATCGTTATAGTTTCTGTCAGCAAAGCTTAGGATAGCCTGTTCAGCAGTTATCCCTTTAATAAAGTGTGTATTTGAATTTTTAACAAGATTTTTAGCTGCTCTACCACATACATGCTTAAATCTTCCTTTTTTAGTCGCAGAAATTTTGATAACTGCTATTCTTGGCTTTTTCTCTAGCATATCGAAGGTTAAACCTGCAAACTCTCTTCCGCTCATTCTGCTTTCTGCGTGAATCAGAGGACTAAGATAAAAAACTATATCTTTTCTTAGCCTCTCTAAAGATAATAACCGTGTGCTATCCTCTCTTGTCATTCCTTCAACTAAACCGTCAGGGTGATTTGTAAAAGGTGTTAGCCACGCCTTTCCTGTTATGTTCCAAGTGTAGCAATAATTTTCAAGCTCGCATACAGCTTCAATTGGCAGATTCATTAGAGGAGATTTTAGTAAATCGAAAATAAGGGAACTTGCCAAGCTTTTAGAAGCTAAGCTCGAAAATGCAAGCAGTCTATTCACTAACAAAGAACTTACTGTGTTTTTTCTCTCATCTAAGTAATGAGAAATCCCATATCTATCAAATATATTGCCAATAAAGCTGCCATATCTAGATGTTGAGCGAGGAATGACTACTATATCCTTAAATCGATAATCCTCTTCCCTAACTAATCTCATAATCTCGCTAGCTATCCACTCAACCTCGTCATAACCACTTTTAGCAGGATAAATATATACATTATCTTCTAGCTTAGTCTCATACGAAGCAGACAGCATTTCAGCTTTTTCTGCTCCCTCGCTCTTAAAGCGATATGCTGTTTTAAGCTCTTGAAGTGAAATTGAAATATCATTTCTTAGAGTAATCTTTTTTATTCTGCTTAGGGTTTTAGCAGTTGAGGAAAAGACTTGATTATCATAATCTTCTGGATCTAATGTAAGGGTTATAAAGCTAGTTTCAGCACCATTAAACAACGCTTCGAGAAGCTTATATTGCGGCGCTGTAAACCCTGAAAAACCATCAATAAATATAGCAGTCTTGTCTATATCAAAAAGCTCGTTTAATCTACCATGAGGGCTTAATTTTTCGGCAGCAATTTCTGTTGCATCATTTTCATCAAAATAGCCGTTTGCCATGAAGGCGTAGTAGGTATCGAATATAACTGACAACTCAAACGCTTTTGTCTTTAAATATCCATCCTCTAAAGAAAATGAAATATTAGAGAGCTTATTTGGCGTTATGCCATCACGACGCATCTGCTTTATTGTATCGTTAAGCTTTGTTATAAAACCATAACTATGATAGTTTCTGCTATAAATTTGAAGAGTGTCCTTTATTTCTTCAAGTGCGAGTCCCATTAGCATATATGTCGCTGTTTCGCTTACAAGCTCTCCTTTAGGGCCGCCAAATTTGTTAAAGCATAGCTTTGAAAGGCGTGTGAAATTAAGCACCTCAACTTTTTCTCCAAGCTCGGCTGATTTTAATGCAACTATTCTCTCATATTCAAACGATACCTGTTCAGGAGTTAGAACTATACATTTATAGCCCTCTAGCGCTTTTTTCTCTATCTCTTTGAACAAAAGCTCTGTTTTGCCATATCCGCTCCTACCAACTATAATATTTAGCATACCATAATGCTCCATTCTACTATTTTATAACCCTTAATTGCTCTTTCACTATCCTCTATACACGACATTTTCATCGCCTAAAATTCCCTCTAGTCTTTGTATTAAAGCATCTGCTGGCTCAATATGCATATTTTGAGGAGTTAGAACCATCTTGCCTGTGTCTTCAAACCTAATATACAGCTCTGTCTTGCCTTTAAACACAGAAATAACCTTTTGAATTTCTCTAAACTCTTCTGAATTTTCAGAGCTGACTTTCAAGAACAATCCTTTTCTTTGCTGTTTCTCCGATATATTTGAGGTAAGCTCCATTGCACTATCTAAAATTATTTTGGCTGGCTCATCTTCTCTATATGAAACTCTGCCATAAGCAAGAATTGTTTTGTCCTCTTCTAGCTTTATAGCTAGCTTTTCCTTAACTTTTGAGAAAACAACCATTTCCAAAGAGCCAGTCAAATCCTCTAGCTCGCAAAAATAGACTGTGTCACCTTTTCGTGTCGCCTTAGATTTAACGGATGTAATAACTGCCGCTAATTTAACATAATTTCCATCTTTAAGGTTATGTTCTGCCTCAATGTTAGCGATAGTGATATAGTTATTTTTTTCGATTAAGGATTTATATGAGGCAAGCGGATGCCCTGAAACATATAACCCTACTACTTCCTTTTCTCTTCTTAGCCTGTCTTTTGGTGTAAAATCAGCAACCTCTACTAACTTAAATTCCTCTTTTACTTCAACTGAAGAAAACAAACTAATCTGCCCAGTTAAGTTCACTCGCCTTTCCCTGTCAATATCTCCTAAAATTAAAGGCAGGGATTGTATTAGTGAATGTCTGTTGTTATGAAGGCTATCAAAAGCACCAGCATAAATAAGGCTCTCAACAGCTCTTTTGTTTAGCTCTTGCTTTGGAATTCGCTTTAAATAATCAGCAAAACTATCAAACTTCTTTTCAAAACGCTTATTAAGCGTTTCTTTAATTAAGTTTCTGCCAACATTTTTAATAGCAAGCAAGCCAAAGCGAATGCCCTCTTTTTCTGGGCTAAAGAGCAAGCTGCTGCTATTGATATCTGGGGGAAGGATTTTAATGCCAAGCCTTTCGCATTCACCTAAGTATCCAACCATTTTAGAAGTGTTTTCCAAAACACTGCTTAGCAAAGCTGCCATATACTCTTTTGGGTAATGGCATTTTAAATAGGCTGTGCGGTATGCTATGAGGGCATATGCAGCAGCATGAGATTTATTGAAGGCATAGGAAGCAAACGAGAACATTTCTTCAAAAATTGCCTCTCCTATCTCTAAAGGCACACCATTCTCAATACAACCAACACAGCTTTCTTCATTACTGCCATACAAAAATACTTCTCTTTCCTTTTGCATGACATCTTTTTTCTTTTTGCCCATAGCTCTACGAACAATATCCGCTCGTCCATAGCTAAATCCCCCAAGCTTTCTGCATATCTCCATAACCTGTTCTTGATATACAATACAGCCATAAGTTTCGCTTAAAATTGGCTTTAATAATGGGTGTTTATATTTAATTTTAGAGGGATTGTGCCTGTTTTCAATATATGTTGGAATTGAATCCATAGGACCAGGGCGGTAAAGGGATGTAAGTGCGATTAAATCTTCTAGCTTTTCTGGCTTCATTCGTGTTAGCACCTGACGAAGCCCAGAAGACTCAAACTGAAACACACCATCTGTGTGCCCTTTTGTGAACATCTCGAATACTGACTTGTCATCTAGTGGAATATTTTCAATTGAGAAATCTTTTTTATATTGACGAATAGCCTTCTCTGTATCAGAGATTACTGTTAGATTACGAAGTCCTAAAAAGTCCATCTTAAGAAGACCCAGCTCTTCAAGAACTCCCATAGTGAACTGCGTTACAATTGATTCATCATTTTTTTGCAAAGGGACATAGCTATCAACAGTTTCTTTTGTTATAACAACACCAGCAGCGTGAATTGATGCATGTCTTGGCATTCCCTCAAGCTTTTCAGCATTGTCAATTAACTTTTTAACATCGTTGTTGGTATCGTATAAACTTTTAAGCTCTTTTTGGCGAGATAAAGCCTTTTCTATTGTCATTCCAAGATCATTAGGAATAAGCTTTGCGACTTGATCAACAGACTGATAAGATACTCCCATCGCTCTGCCAACATCTCTAACAGCCGCTCTCGCTGCCATTGTACCGAAAGTTATGATTTGCGCAACATGCAAAGCGCCATATTTCTCTACAACATAATCAATTACCTCTTGACGGCGCACATAGCAAAAGTCAATATCAAAGTCTGGCATACTAACTCTTTCAGGATTTAGAAACCTCTCAAAGATAAGCCCATATTTTAATGGATCAATGCCTGTTATACCAAGACAATATGCTGCGAGGCTTCCAGCACCAGAACCACGTCCTGGCCCTACTGGTATTCCTTTTTTCTTAGCATAGTTAATGAAATCAGCAACTATGAGGAAATAGTCAACATAGCCCATCTGCTCGATGGTTTCTATCTCGGATAAAAGCCTTGTTTGCACTTCTAAAGTTATCTCGCCATATATTTCCTTAGCTCCATTAAAGCAACTCTCTCTAAAATATTCGTTATGATTAACATTATTAGGTGCTTTAAAATATGGGAGCTTTGTCACATTAAATTCAAACTCTAAGTTGCACTTTTCAGCCACTTCGGCTGTATTGTATACAGCTTCTTTTACACCAACTGCCTCAAGCATTTCCTCCTCGCTTTTTATATAAAACTCATTAGTTGTAAACTCCATTGAGGGATTATCAATTGTTGTATTTGTTTGCACTGCTATTAAAACAGCCTGTGTTTTGCTGTCTTCTTTATTAACATAATGACTATCATTTGTTGCAACAGTTTTAACTCCTGTTTCATTTGCTAGTCTAATAAGCGACGGAAGAATTTCTATCTGCTCTTTTATATTATGATTTTGAAGCTCAATATATAAATCCTCGCCAAAAACAGACTTATATGCCATAAGCCTGTCCTTTGCTATAATATAGTCGCCTTTTTGGAGCAAGCGCGGAATTTCTCCTGCAAGACAAGCTGTTAGGCAAATTAAACCCTCACTATGCTTCTTTAGCGCTTCAAAATCTATTCTAGGCTTGCTATAAAAGCCCTCAATAAATCCAAGAGATACTAGCTTTATAAGATTATTATAGCCTGTTTCATTTTTGCAAAGCAAAACTAAATGATATGGGCTGTTGTCTATTCTATTCTGCTTATCTGACATTCTTCTCGGCGCAACATAAACTTCGCAACCTATAATTGGCTTTATACCAGCCTTTTTGCACTCTTTATAAAAATCTATAACCCCATACATAACACCATGATCGGTTATCGCAACAGCCTTTTGACCAAGCTCTTTTACTTTTGGGATTAAGTCTTTTATTCTACAAGCGCCATCTAATAGGCTAAATTCGCTATGAACATGAAGATGCACAAAGTTACTCATCTATTGCCTCCAATCTAATTTTTGCTGCAAGCTCAGATATTTTCTTAAATCTATAGTTTACACCTGAACGAGATATGTCAAGCTCTTCTGAAAGCTCTCTAAGAGACATATCAGGGTTTTCTCTTCTTAAGTCTGCAATTTCAAGAAGCCCTCCAATAAGAAGGCTCTCTTTCCCCTTTGAATATATATAGTTAATATCGCTTATTTGTTGTTGAGCGGCATTTATAGTCTTATCTATATTTGCAGTGTCGCAATTACTTTGTCTGTTTGTGTTGTTGCGAACTTCTTTTAAAATTTTTGTTTCCATAAGCTCTAAGCTGCAATTAGTCGCTCCAATTATGGCAAGCAAGTCCTCAATCTGTTCGCTTTCTTTTATATAAAGCGCAGAACGTCCTGCACGTTCAGTTGATTTTGGAGGGTATCCAAGCTCAGTAAGCAACATAAACAACACATCGCTCACTTCTTCATTTGAAGGATGAAATTCTAGTCTATACTCTTTAGCAGGGTCGTTTGCTGTGCCTGATGCCATAAAAGCTCCAGAAATAAAGGCAGCTAGGTTTTTACTGTCTTCAGTTAGCATAGTTAAATAACCATCGAAATAGCTAAAAAGCCTCTCTGCTTCCTCGCCTTCAATGCTAACTATATAGCTATCCTCGCCCCTAACAGACTTGCTAAGGCGTGGTCTAACTTTTCTGCCTATAATATCACTAATAGCAAAACAATATAGCTTTGAAACAGCCTCGCTCTCAGTTTCTATTTCAGCAGATTCCTCGCTAAACTGCCCAGCACACATTATCATTCCATAACAAAAAAAGCCTCTTTCTTTTCCTGAAAGAGGCTTGCCAGCGAATATTTCCTCCTTAATTTGCTGAGAAAATGTCAAGCTATTCCCTCCTAAACCTTTTCTATATCTCTATGAAGCACACTAACTCTATTATAGTCTTTTAAGTGGTGCTGAATTTCATATGCATATGTTACCGATCTATGCTTTCCTCCTGTGCAACCAAACGCAATCACTAGCTGGCTTTTGCCTTCTGATTGGTAATGTGGTATTAAAAAATCCAACAAATCTTTTAGCTTATAAAGCAGTTCATTCGATTCATCAAAAGAGAAAATATAATCCCTAACCTCAACATTAAGCCCAGTTTTCGGGCGAAGTTCATCGATATAGTGAGGATTTGGCATACATCTTACATCAAAAATTAAGTCTGCATCGCTCGGCGCACCATACTTAAACCCAAAAGACTGCACTCTTATTTCCATCGCGCTAGATTTTTCCTTTACAAAAAGCTCTCTCGCCCTTTGCTTTAGTTCATTTGTTGTTAGATATGTTGTATCAATAACAAAATCAGCCCTTGAGCGAGCATCAGCTAGCAGCCTTCTTTCAAGAGTTAGTGCATCTGCCATTGTGGAAACAGTTGAGCTCATTAAAGGAAGTCGACGGCGTGTTTCTTTAAATCGCTTTTTTAGTGTATCATCATTTGAATCTAAAAACACAATCTTAACTTCAACACCAGCTGTCTTTAGCTCTTCAACAGCCTCCATCAATGTTCCTGAGCCCATCACCAAGCTTCTGCTATCACTTACCACAGCAAAGCTCCCCGCAACGCCTCTTTTATATAGTTCCCCAAGCTTTGGAATAAACTCAGGAGGGATATTATCCATGCAATAATATCCAATATCTTCAAGCACTTTTACAAATGTAGATTTACCAGCACCAGACATTCCTGTTATTATTAGAAACTCCATCTTCCCCCCTAAAATTCACCTATTAAAATAGGCTCTAATTCCAGCTCAAATCCCTTTTCTTTATTTACTACATCCTTTACCTTATCGCAAAGAGCTAATATATCGCTTGCAGTTGCTCCACCTGTGTTAACCACAAAGCCACTATGTTTTTCACTAACCATTGCGCCACCAACGCTAAGCCCTTTTAAACCGCACTCTTCTATCAAGGCTGCTGCAAAAGCTCCTTTGGGACGCTTAAAAGTACTGCCTGCGCTAGGTTTATCAAGCGGTTGTTTACTGCTTCTTAACTCAGCTAAATGCTCCATCCATTCTTTTATCTCTTTTTGGTCACCTTTTGCTAAGTTAAACTCAGCGCCTGTTATTATAAAATTATTAACGCAATAATCAGAGTATCTATATGTCATGAAAGCTTCGTATGGTGTAAAGCTTCCCTCGATAAGCTCTGTATCTAAATGATGTATCCTGCTAATTATATCTTTTAGCTCCCCTCTATAAGCTCCAGCATTCATATAAATGCCTCCACCTAAACTACCAGGTATGCCATGTATAAATTCAGCGCCTGTTAAGCTTTCAGACAAAGCGTAGTTAGCTATAGCAGCTAAAGACACACCAGCACTTGCATAAAAGCTAGTTTCACCAGTCTTAACTATATCGCTAGTTCCACCAACAATGGCAAGCACTACACCACGAATGCCTTTATCCCCAACAATGAGATTGCTCCCTCTACCAATTAGTGTTATTGGTATATCTTCGCATTTGCAATATGAAACTATTGCCTTTATAGCCTTTTTATCGGCTGTTTTGCAGTAAAGGTCGGCGTTGCCGCCAACCTTAAAGCTAGTACAAAGAGCCATGCTATGTTCCTCTTTATACCACACATTCAATCGTTCCAGCATCTCTTTTAGACACTGAATTTTATTTAACATATTTATAGTATTCCTCCAATTATTTATTAGCTTCCCAGTATGTATTTGGTATAACAGTTTCGGCTGGCACTTCGATTAGCTCAGGAGGTATACCAAGCCCTTCCATAAGCTCATTAGCAGCATAATATCCCATTTTCTTTAATCGCTGATTCATAACAGCAACCTCAATTATAACAGCGAGGTTTCGACCAGGCTTAACAGGCACTGTAACAACAGGCACCCTAATGCCTAGTATCTCCATTACATTATTTTCAGTACCCATTCTATCATATTGTGTGTTATCGTTCCACTGCTCTAGCTGAATAATTAGACCAATTTTTTCGACCACCTTAACACTAGACATACCAAATATACGCCTTGCATTAACTATTCCTATGCCACGAAGCTCCATAAAATGCCTTATATTATCTGGAGAAGAGCCAACAAGCGCTCTAGCTGATGCTCTTTTTATCTCAACTGCATCATCTGAAATTATACGATGCCCTCTAACTAAAAGCTCAACAGCTGTTTCGCTCTTACCAACACCACTAGCGCCTAAGATTAAAATTCCCTCTCCATACACTTCCATTAAAACACCATGCCTTGTTATGCGAGGAGCAAGCTCAAGACATAAAAACGCAATAAGTGCAGCAACTAATTCAGATGTATTTTCTTTTGATTTTAATACACTAACACCATACTTCTTTGCAGCTTCAACAACAATGCTGTCAACCTCATTACCTCTAGCAACAATTATAGCAGGAGGCAATAATGCGCAGAGCTTTTCTAGGTTTTCTTTTTGCTTTTCTTCTGGCATAGTCTTTAAAAACTCATATTCGCTCATTCCAAGCACTTGAATTCTGCCTTTTTCAAACACATCAAAAAAGCCAGCAAGCTGAAGCCCAGGCCTATTTAAGTTTCTATTCTCTACAAGAATTTCTTCTAATGGCTTATCTGCAAATACAACCTCTAGATTAAACTCTTTTACTATTTTAGATAATTGAACTGTGTATCTTTCGCTCATAGCATAACCCCCATATTATAATTAATTTTATTATTCTTAATTATATCATAAATTCAAAAATTTTTGATATAATCGTCCATGTTTTGTGGTTGCCTTTATGGCGAGCAAAATGGACTTCTAAATCGCCCCTGCGAGAGGATATGTGATAATCTCTTTAAGATTATTATATCTTATTATGGGATAAAAGTAAATCCTTTTTGAGATAAAGTGTATATTATTGTAAGTTTATTTGGGTTTTAGAATAACAAAATCTTTTTATCAATTTTAACTAATCACTATTCACATTCCATTGTTTTTATGGTAGTATTAAAATAAAAGGAGAAATTTGGAATGAAGCTATCAGAAAATCAAAAATATGCTATACAAGAATTCATAAATGACAATAAAGAGGAAATGATCTCTGTTTGGAAAGAGCTTGTTGAATTGCAGAGCTTTAGCAAAGAAATCGATGGAGTTTTGGCAGTATCTAATAGGATTAAAGAGCTTTTCACTAAGGCTGGATTAAAATGCGAAACTATTGAAGTTGGCGAGAATGCTCCTTCTTTAGTCGGTATTTTAGGCGATGATAGAAGCGATACACCTATTATTTTTGGCGGCCACTACGATACAGTCTTTCCAAAAGACAGTTTTGGTCAATCCTTCAATATAAAAGACGGCAAAGCTTTCGGCCCTGGCGCTTTAGATATGAAAGGCGGAATTGTTATTGCACTTTATGTTATTAAGGCATTAGAAAAGCTTAACTATAAAGAACATCCACTAAAGATTATTTTCTCTGGAGATGAAGAAATCGGCCATAAAAACTCTTCTGGCGGAGAAACTATTATGAAAGCTGCTAAAGGCGGACTTATGGCGTTTAATATGGAAACAGGCCTTATTGATAACAGCCTATGTATTGGACGAAAAGGAAGCATAACGCTTAATTTAACTGTTAAAGGCAGGGCATCACATGCTGGCAATGACTTTTTAGCTGGAAGAAATGCTATCGAAGAGATGGCTCATAAGCTTATAGCCCTTCAAGCTCTTACTAATTTAGAGCTTGGAACAACAGTAAACTGCGGTGTAATAAAAGGCGGAACTGTTAGCAATGCTGTGCCAGCAGAATGCTCTCTAGACATAAATATTAGAATTTTAAAAATGTCTGAGCATGAACGCATAATGAAAGAAATTGAAAATATCGCTAACACTTTTAAAGTTCCAGACTGCTCCGCAACTTTAAAAGAAGGACATATAATGCCTTTATTTGAAACAACTGAAGCTGGAAAGAAAATGTATGAATTTGTTTGTAATGTTGCAAAAGAAAATAACATGCCAGTTCCAGGGGCAAAAGTGCTTGGCGGTTCTTCTGACGCGAGCTTTTTAACTATGGCTGGTGTACCAACAATATGCTCTTTTGGCGTTATGGGAGAACATAATCACACAAGAAACGAATATGCTCTAGTCGATACAATGTTCCAAAGATTAGAGTTTATAACTGCAATTATCTTATCTACCTATAAATAATCGCAACCAGCAATTTCTTAAATGCAACTAATCGTTGACAATCTTCAATCAACAATTGGTGGAATGCAATCCCCATTTCTGTTAACATATAATTAGGAGGTGCTCATTATGAGCTTAGGCGAAAGAATTCAAAATTTAAGAAAGGAAAACCATCATTCACAAGAAGAGCTTGCAGATATGCTGGGGGTTTCTAGACAGGCTATTTCTAAATGGGAAAGCAATCAAGCTATTCCTGAGGTTAACAACATTATAAAGCTATCTGAAATTTATAATGTAACGGCAGATTTTCTTTTAATGGGAAAAGAAAATGTCAGTTTACCTGCTATAGAAGAAGATAATCAAATAACCTCTAAAGCTATCAGCATAATAAAAATTATAGGTGCAACAGCACTAATTACAGTTGGATTTATTGCATTGTTAGGCTTGCTTGGAAAATTCATTTTATAGAGGTGAGGTTATGAAAAAGATTAGAAATGTAATATCGATTTTTATATTGAGTTTTTTATTAGTTAGTATGAGTGGCTGTGTAACCTTTGGAAATAAAGGTGTAGATGACCTAACTGAGGAAGAAAAAGCTGAGGCTGTGAGCATTATTGAGGAAACAAAAAAAGAATTAGAAGACGAGCTTTCAGAAAGTTCTGATATTGCAGAATTCTCAACCGATATACTAGATTCTGTTCAAGATGCTTTAGAAGATGAATAAAATGAGCGTTTACACTCTCGCTTAGCTATAGTTGACATTTTTAAAAATAGACCATAACAAAACGGCTCACTTTTCAGTAAGCCGTTTTATTATACAATACTTTAAATTCTTTACTGCACAACCTATTACTAGGCAAGAAGTTAAAGTTTGATTTTGTTAAACATGCGCTTCGTGATGATGATCAATCTCTTTAATCACCCCAACAATAGGAGTTGGGTCAATGCCTTGTCTTGTGTAGTAGTCAGCGATAGCTGCCTTTATTGACTGTTCAGCAAGCACAGAACAGTGAATCTTAGCTGGTGGTAAGCCATCAAGAGCATCAACAACTTCCTTGTTTGTTAGTTTAAGCGCCTCTTCGATAGTCATTCCCTTTATCATTTCTGTTGCAACAGAGCTTGTTGCTATAGCAGCCCCACAACCAAAAGTCTTAAAGCGAACA
The DNA here is from genome assembly GCA_964369265.1 of uncultured Oscillospiraceae bacterium. Lineage (GTDB taxonomy): Bacteria > Bacillota > Clostridia > Oscillospirales > Ruminococcaceae > DAMCAP01. The sequence continues at coordinate 11,547 of CAYJEV010000008.1, read as the reverse complement.
TCTTTGATAATGTTATTTTCAATAATAAGATACATCTTCATTATATCGCCACAAGCAGCGCTTCCAACCTCGCCAATAGCATTAGCATCGCTAAGCTCGCCAACATTTTGTGGCTTTGAAAAATGTTCCATAACTTTTTCAGTATACATCATTTGTTTTAATTCTCCTATTTTATCTTATTTATCGTTTTTAATAATATTCTCCCAAACTGGGGACATTAAACGAAGCTTGCTAACTATTTCTGGCATAACCTCTAATAAATAGTCAACATCTTCTTCTGTATTAAAAATACCAAAGCTAACTCTAACTGAACCATGAGCAATTTCATGCGGTAAACCGATTGATAATAGTACATGGCTAGGATCAAGAGAACCTGAGGTGCAAGCTGAACCAGATGAAGCTGATACACCCTTCATATCAAGCATTAAAAGCAAAGCCTCGCCCTCAACACCTTCAAATGAAATATTTGCATTCATTGGCAGGCGCTTTTCTCGTGAACCATTTAGTCTTGAACGTGGAATACTAGATAATATTCCATCAATATACTTATCACGAAGCTTTAGCTTATGGGCAATATTCTCTTTCATATTTGCAGTCGCATGTTCAATTGCAACACCTAAAGCAACTATTCCAGCAACATTCTCTGTGCCAGGGCGCTTAGATCTTTCTTGCGCACCACCATCAATTAAGTTAGCGATAGGAACACCGTTTCTAATATATAAAGCACCAACACCTTTAGGGCCATTTAGCTTATGTGCAGACATTGAAAGCAGATCTATATTTTGAGCAACAACATCTATCTCAACATTTGAAATTGCCTGAACGGCATCTGTATGGAATAACACTTTTCTTTCCTTACATAGTGCGCCAATTTCAGCTATTGGCTGAATTGTGCCTATCTCATTGTTAGCATACATAATTGATACTAAAGCTGTATCATCTCTAAGTGCGTTTTTAATATCTTCAAGATTAACTAAACCTTCAGAATCAACCTTAATATAAGTTACTTCAAATCCATCTTTCTCAAGCGCTTCTGCTGCATGCAGAACTGCATGATGCTCAAATACTGTTGTGATAATATGTTTTTTGCCTTTAGCTGCTGCTGCATAGGCAACACCTTTTATCGCCCAGTTATCTGCCTCTGTACCGGAACCAGTAAAGTAAATCTCGTTTGGAAGCTTAGCGCCTATAGCTTTCGCAACCTTAGCCCTCGCTTCTTCTACATGAGTTCTCGCCTCTCTACCTTTTTTATATACACTAGAAGCATTTCCATATACTTCTTTATAAAAAGGTATCATAGCATCTAATACCCACTCCGCCACTGGAGTTGTTGCCGCATTGTCTACATATACATTTCTAATATCGCTCATAGGACTACCCCTTTTCTATTATTATTTTGCATTAAAACTCCATAAATTATTAGGAATTTTCTTACAAGGATATTGTATACCATTTTTGTATACATTTCAAGTAGTTTGAGAGAGTTTTTAAAATTTTTTACTCTCTATAACAGCTAATTTATCGCATCTTTCATTATATGGATGATTTGAGTGCCCTTTCACCCATGTAAACTCGACCTTGTGCTTTGATAGTAATGGAAGAAGGCGTTCCCATAGGTCGATGTTTAGCGCCATCTTTCCATCAGATTTTTTCCAGTTTTTCTTTTTCCACGAATAGACCCAGCCTTTTGTAACTGAGTCTATTAGATATTTTGAATCACTAAATAACATTACCTCACAATCTTCTTTAAGGGCCAGTAAGCCCTCTATCGCAGCTGTGAGTTCCATTCTATTATTGGTAGTTTCTTTTTCGCCACCAGACATCACTTTTTCGACACCATTAAACACAAGGATAGTTCCCCATCCACCAGGACCAGGATTTCCTGAACACGCTCCATCTGTGTATATTTCAACTTTTCGCATACTTCACCTTCCAGCTTATCTCATAACTACATATACCATATATGCAGCATACATTAAAATTAAGAAAATGCCATGACTTTTCTTAAATGTTTCATTAGACTTCATAATCAAGTAGATAACTAAAGTTACTACCATTAAGAAAGCTGCATCAATTATCGCAACAGTTGCAACGCTTAGTGGATAAATAGTTGATGTTAAGCCAACAATAAGCAGAATATTAAATATATTCGATCCAACAACATTACCTATAGCCAGACCACTCTCCCCTTTTCTAGCAGCAACTACTGAAGTCGCAAGCTCAGGAAGCGAAGTACCTATAGCAACAATTGTAAGTCCAATTAGATTTTGGCTTAGCCCAAACTTGCTAGCAATTGCAGTAGCGCTATCTACAACTAAATCTCCACCAAATACAATGCCTACTATACCAATAACTGCCATTGCCACGCTCTTAACTATAGATATTTCTCTTTCTGACACTGGAAGCTGATCACGGAATTTAAGCACCTCTCGTAAAAGTACATATAAGTACCAAATAAGCCCGCCTAAAAGCAAGCCCCCCTCAAATCTTGAAATTGTACCATCTATCATCAGTGCTAACAAAGCTATTCCTGTTATAAACACAACTCTATAATCACGCTTTAAAATTTGCTTGTCAATTGAAAATGCGCATATGCTAGCACACACACCAACAACAACTAGCAGGTTAAATATGTTAGAGCCAAGCACATTACTAACTGCCATATCGCCATTTTGTTGGAATGCAGCTGTTATACTAACTGCAATTTCTGGAGCACTAGTTCCTAAAGAAACTATTGTAAGTCCGATAATTACTGTTGGGATTTTAATGTATTCTGCTATTGAAGAACTTCCCTCCACAAATACATCCGCCCCTTTTACTAAAAATACAAATCCTACCACTAAAAAAATAAAGGTTAATGCCATTTTAATTCTCCCTAAATAAATTATTTTGCAAACAAAAAAGACTTCACTGAACATACAATAGTATTTTGCAATAAATACTATCATATACAGTAAAAGTCTTGTTAGTCCTAAAGAAGCTAGGATGTATAGCCCGGTGAAACACGTATTGACGAACTACACACGTTATAAACGTAAACTACTCCCTCTTACTTTTAAAATATATCATATTTTCTAGATAAATGCAATATATTTTTATAATTTCTCTTGTTAATATTTAACGAGGTTTATTCTGTCGCCGCTCTATCAACAATATTAATCTCTTTCCATTTTCCTTTGCGATAATGATAAACTAAAAATAGACCTGCTAAAAACCATCCTGTTGGCACTCCCCACCATATAGCTTCATAACCTAAAATTGGTACAAGAAGATATGTTGTTACAACTCTTATGCCAAAGCTTGAGAGAGAACCAATAGTAAAATGCTTCATATCGCCAGCTCCACGAAGCAAACCGCCAGTAATGTTATAGATAGCAAAAACAAAATAAAACAGCGACATTACCCTTAAATATCTGCCTCCAAACTCAAGCGCTAATGCTGAATCATTTTGATCAATAAACATATACATAAAGTTGCCACCAAACAAATATATTAACGCACCTGTTACCATTGCAAGAGCAACAGAGAGCTTAATTGTCGCAATATAACCCTCAGAAACCCTCTCTTGCTTTCTAGCTCCTAAGTTCTGCGCAGCAAATGTTGAAACTGCAGCGCTTATATTCATAAGAGGCATTGTCGCAATAGAGTCAATCTTTGTGCTTGCAGAATATCCAGCAATTATATCGCTGCCAAATGAATTAACCAAACTTTGCATTGCCATTATTCCAAGCGAAACCAATGTTTGCTGAATCATGGAAGGTATGCCAAGCCTTAATATCTCTTTTAGCTTTACAACATCATATGTACGATATTCTTTATTGACTCTAAAAAGCTCAACTTTTTTATAAATATAAATTACAACCAAAAAGCCAGAAACGCCCTGTGCTATTAAAGTTGCCCACGCAACGCCAGCAACACCCATCCCTAAATATGCTACAAAAACAATATCAAGAACTATATTAATGATTGTTGCTATAATAAGAAAGTATAGCGGAGTTTTGGAATCTCCAATTGCTCTTAACAAGGCTGCTGCTCCATTATAGGCAAACATAAAAGGCAACCCGAAGAAAAATATTTTTAGATACTCAACTGATGAAGCGAAGATGTTTTCTGGCGTTCTCATTGCTGCTAAAGCAAATTCACTAACTGTAATACCAACAAAAGCTAGTATAATTGCTGTTACAAACAAAGTTATTATTGATGTGTACAAAGTTTTCTTTACTTCATCATATCTCCCAGCGCCATAATACTGAGATATTAGTATGGACACACCCATAGTAAGCCCCATTACAACTGCTATTATCAAAAAGATAAATGGGAATGACGCACCAACTGCTGCCAAAGCTTCAGCTCCCTCAAATCTTCCAACAACCACCGAGTCTACTACATTATATAATTGTTGAAACAAATTACCTAGTACCATCGGAATGCTGAAGGCTATTATTGTTTTTGCGGGACTACCAATCGTCATATCTTTCATTGCATTGCTTGCCATATATTCTCCAATCGACTACATTTAATTAAAAAGCATTATACTAATTTTAATAATACTTTTTCAAGTATATCACTTTAATATCATTTAGTCAATTAAAATGACATCTGTTATATACATTATTTCGGCTTTGGTTGGAATAATAAATCTATAAAGTTTTGAGGTGAAAGAATGAAAAAGAATTATTTAGCTATATTTATATTGTGTTTTTTATTTGCGATATTAGTAATTTATCTGCCAGCAGTTTTATCATCACTACTGGATTTTTTTAATGTATTATCGCCTATTTTTCTAGGTTTTTTTATTGCACTATTATTCTCAAAGCCTTACTCTATCTTGAACAAAAAGTTCCCTAAAATCATTTCAATTTTAATCATATATGGCTTCTTTGTTATATTTACTGCTTTCATTGTTATAAATATATATCCAAGGCTTGGCGATGCCTTTAAGTTTTTATCCGAAAACTTCGAAAAATACACAGGTTCGCTAATAAGCTATGCTGAGAAATTGATTATTGATTT
>CAYJEV010000008.1:0-6523 GCA_964369265.1 uncultured Oscillospiraceae bacterium | reverse complement strand
ACTAAGATAACCGACATGATAAAATCTCTGCCTTCTACTATATCATCTTACATTTCACTATTCCTATCTAATTTGATTAGTCTGACAACAAGCTTAATTTCTGTTATTGCAGATTTTGTAATTGGTGTTGTGTTGAGCATTTATTTACTGCTCGAAAAAGAGAAGCTTAAGAAGTTTGCCATCAAGCTATCATTAAAAATCATTTCAAAAGAAAAGCTAAAAAAAATACTAAATCTTTCTGCAACCTCATACGAAACATTCGAGAGTTATATTTTTGGTCAGTTAGTTGAAGCTGTAATTTTAGGAACCCTTTGCTTTGTTGGCATGATAATTTTCTCTTTTCCTCATCCTGCTATGATAAGCAGTATCATTGGTGTAACAGGGCTAATACCTGTTGCTGGAGCTTTTATTGGAGCTTTCCCTGCAATAATAATTATACTTTTAACCGAGCCCTCCAAAGCTTTATGGTTTTTAGCGTTTATTTTAGTTATCCAGCAGATAGAAGGCGATTTTATCTATCCAAAAATTGTTGGAAGAAGAATTGGGCTTTCTCCTTTTTGGGTGCTTACTGCTATAATAATTGGAGGAGGTGTTGGAGGCATTTTAGGGATGTTCTTCGCTGTGCCTTTGGTTTCTGTGGTTTTCAAGTCAATCAATGTAATTTATGAAAATTAGTGAGCAAATTTAGAGTGTAACACTTTTTATACTTCCTTCATAGAATAAAACGAGTGGTAACTGATGAGTTATAGCTCAGAAATAAACAGTCTAACGCTTTAATAATTAAAGCATTTATAGGCTGAAATTAATTTAGGAGGTTTCTTATGTATAACGGAAATTGTTGCTGGATTATCATTCTTTTAATCGTGTGCTGTGCATGTTGCGGCGGCGGAGGTTTCTTCGGTACTCCTTACAATAGAGGTTGTGGCTGCAATGGTTGCGGTTGCAATGGCTGCGGTAACACACTTAACTCTTGCCTATAATCCTTGTACCTAACATAGAACGGGAAATTTCCCGTTCTATTTTTATGCATAAAAATAATCCCCTATGAATTTCTTCATAAGGGATAGTTTTTAAAAATTAGTCAACAATCTTAATTGTAACAGCCTTCTCGATGAAGTCCTCTTCTGTTGCAGTTGAATCAACAATAGCATATCTAACGATAGACTCTAGTTCTGTCATTTCTGCGTTTGTGATGTGCAGATGTGGATCTTCGATTTGTGGCAGAGAGAAGTTTCCTGTGATCTCCTCAAGATGAGTAATCTCATGACCATGGTCGTCGATTAGTTGCATAATAACAACTTGCTCTTGATCTTCGTTTTCTACAACAATGTTAGTTGTTAGAACATTTGCAGAAGTTGAGTAAGTGAACTCGTCTGGAATTGTAATTCCAACAGTTTGAGTTGTTGTATCAACAATTTCAGTTGGCTCAGAAGAAACTGGCTCAGAAACCTCGCCTACTGGCAGTTCAGCTACTGGTAGATCACCAGTTACTGGAGCGGATTCAGCTGCCTTGCTAGAAGATGACTCAACCTCACTAGAATCTTGAGTGTCTTCAACTTCGTTGCATGCAACCATTGTCATTGCAGATAGTACTAAAGCGAGCACAAGAACTGTTAATTTAATCTTTTTCATAATTTTGATAACTCCTATTTTTCATTTGCATAATCAGTACAATAATTATTGAAGGCTGTTTATCGCCTTCATAAATAACAAGTCGAATTATAACATAACCAAACATTTTGTTCAAGACAATAATATTAACGAATTTATAAGGTTTAATCAACAAGAAATTTGTTTATATTTTATCTATTTTTTACATAACTAGAGCTTTTAAGGCTTTTATGAACAATTCATCTTGGTTTTTGTTTCGTTTAGATTTGTTCTTTGTTCTTCCACCAGCTCGTCTGATTTTTTGATTCATATACCTAGAAAGAAGCAAGCCGTCTATATTATCTTTTGTATATTGCATTCCATCTTGATTTAAAACATCTGCACCTTTAGCCAAACACATAGCAGCTAAACCAAAATCCTGTGTTATTACTATATCACCTTTATGAATGAAATTAACTAGTACGAAATCAACACTATCAGCACCTTTTGAAACGACTATCGTTTCTGCTCCTTCAACTTCAATTTTATGTGCAGTATCACAAATAATTGCGCATTCAATACCTGCTTGATTAGAAATTAAAACAGCCTCCTCTATTACAGGGCAACCATCACCATCTATCACTATTTTCATATCCTTATCTTTTACCCTAAATTATAATTCCATTGCAATGATCGACTTCATGCTGAATAATTTGCGCTGTAAATCCTTTGAAAGTCTTTATTCTTTTTTGCATTTTTTCGTTTTGATACTCAAGTTTTATATAGTCAAATCGCTTTGTTTTTCTAACTCCCTCAAGAGATAAACAACTCTCCTCAGTTTCATAAGGCTTTTGTGAACTTATAATTTTGGGGTTATACATCACTAAATACTCGCCATCGTTATCAACAGCAATTATTCGCTTTAGCTCCCCTATCATGTTTGCAGCAAGACCAACACAACCGTCTTTGTGATGTATGAGAGTTTCTAATAAATCTGTCGCTATATGTATATCTTTAATTGTCGATATTTCTGACTTTCGGCTTAAAAAACTTTCATCTTTTACTATTTCTCTTATCATTTTAATATCCCCCTATCCCTAATAAAGTATACTATATATGATCTTAACTTTCAATATTTCATTTACTTTTAAAATAGAATTTGATATAATCATAGCATCACAATAATTTTGGAGGATAGCCATGATTAAGAAAATTGACCATTTAGTCATCACAACAACTAACCTTGATAAATGTTTTGAGTTTTATCAAAAGTTAGGTTTTGTTCCTAAAACAGCTAATGGAAGATACGAGCTTTTCGCTGGAGATTTTAAAATAAATGTGCATTTGTTAGGAAAAGAGCTTACCCCACACGCAGATAATGTCGCTATTGGGAGCGCTGATCTATGCTTTGAAATTAAAGAAGACATTAATAAAATTAAGTCTTTACTTGAGAGCAATGGTTTAACGATTGAGCTTGGAGTTGTCGAGAGAAAAGGTGTAAACGGAATTATGAATTCTATTTATTTACGAGATTATGACAAAAACTTGATAGAACTATGCAGTTATGATTAAGTCTAGTATATTATAATAGTAGTATCATGTGAAATTAACTTTAGTTGTAATTTCAAGCTTTTAGGCAGATAAAATAGGAGGATATTATGGAACTTATTATTCGAGAAATGATAATAGATGACTGGGACGATGTTAGCAGAATATTTCAGCAAGGAATTGATACAAACATCGCCACTTTTAGGCAGATAGTTCCTTCAAGAGAGGAGTTTATAGCTGACCATGTTGAAGGGCTTATCTTTGTTTGCGAGCTCGATGGAAAGATATGCGGATGGGTCGCTCTATCTCCAACCTCCAAAAGAGAGGTTTATGCTGGTGTTGGAGAGATTAGCATTTATGTTGACAGCGGTTATAAAGGCAAAGGCGTTGCTACAAAGCTAATAAATCACTTAATGGAAAAAGCCGAGCAAAAAGGCTTTTGGGTTGTAGAGTCAATAATAATTGCTGAAAATGCTGCCAGTATTCAGCTACATAAAAAATGTGGTTTTAGAACTATTGGGATAAAAGAAAAAAGAGGGAAAGATAGATTGGGCATCTGGCGAGATACAATACTAATGGAAAGACGCAACAACCTATTCCCTTAAATAAAAGTTGCCTATTAAAAAGCCATTTTTATGGTTATTTTGTGGCTTCAGTAGAAAGGAATGGTCATAAATATGAAGTTAAATAACTTAGATTTAGAGCTAATAGAAAAAGCAGGAGAGGTTATTACTAACAATTATGATGATGTTAAATTTAACCACACTGTCGGTGCTGCAATTAGAGGTAAGAGCGGCAAAATATATCTTGGTGTGAATGTATACACACTTCATGGAGCTTGCGCTGAGCAAGTAGCTATCGGAACAGCTATCGCAAATGGAGAACGTGAGTTTGTTTCAATAGTTGCTGTTAGAGGTAAAGAAGGCAAGGAGATTTTGCCTCCTTGCGGCAACTGCCGACAAATGCTTAGTGACTATATGCCAGAGTGCGAAGTAATAATATCAAGCAATATGAAAGTAGTTGCTAAGGAACTACTGCCATTTGCTTACATTGTTGAATAAGGAGCGATAAAATGATATTATCAGATAAAACAATTTTTGAGATGCTAGAAAATAAAACATTAGGGATTTCCCCTCTTGAAAAAGAGCAAGTACAGCCAGCAAGTGTTGATGTAAGGCTTGGCACAACATTTAGTATTGTTGAAGATTCTCCTATGGGAGTAATAACATTAGAGAATGAAATTAAATATAAAACTATAGAAAGTGACACCTATGTTTTATTGCCTAATCAGTTCGTTTTAGCAACAACAATGGAGTATTTTGATTTGCCAGATGACATCACAGCCTTTGTTGAGGGCAGAAGTTCGCTTGGAAGAATGGGTTTATTTATTCAAAATGCTGGTTGGGTTGATCCTGGCTTTAAGGGTGAAATCACGTTGGAGCTTTATAATGCCAACAGATGTGCAATTGAACTAAAAGCTGGCAGAAGAGTTGGTCAGCTTGTGTTTGCTAAGATGGACAAACCAGCCCTAAACCCTTATAACGGCAAATATCAGGGGCAAAAAGGCGCAACTGGCTCTAGAGTCTTTATGGATAATGAAGTTGAGTAGTAGGTCTAGCTAATTATTAATCGCAAGGCGAGAAGCTTTATTTTACTTCTCGCCTTTTGCATGAACAAATTTATGATAACAAGATTTTTATAACTAAAATAGACAAATTCTTTGTTTAGCTTCTTGATTTTAATTGTCGAAATTTGTATAATGTTAATATTGTTGTAAATAATTCCATTTTATATTTACAACTCATTTCCAGAAAGGCATGGTCATATAAATGTTAAAAAAATTACTACTATCCATCTTAATCATATCAATAGCATTATTCTCTGGATATGGTGTGGTTAGATCGGTTATTGGCGAAGCAGAAAAAAATGAGGAGTTTTTTATTGAAGATTATAATATTATGGTAACAACCCCTTCAGGTTGGGAGGGAGATTTTGATACAAACTTTGATTTGCAATGCCTATCACCAAAAGGCGATACTTATTTAAGTGTCTTTGCATATACATATCTTGACTATTCAGAAGACGAAACACCAATTGAATTTTTTAAAAAGCAAAATGATGGTGTGTTATTAAAAAGAGATAATGTTGTTACAATTGAAGAAATCTCTAAAACTGAATTTGATAACAGAGTTATCTATTCCTCTTTACACTCCGCTGAAAGAGACGGAACTAAGAATTATTATAACTCTTATTTAATTGATTTTTACTATGACGAAAGATTAGTTTGGGTATTATGCACTGGTATGCCATCAGTTATAGATCGTGAACAAACCAATCTTGAGCAAATCATTACCGATATAACTGTTGTTTCAGAATAAATCTTAATAAGGATAGGTTGTGTATTTACAATGTTTAAATTATTTTATTCGCTTGTTAGTATAGTGTTGCTACTACTAATAGTCTGCGACTTTGATATATTTTTCTTTAAAGAGTTACCCTATTTGCAAAAATATAACAGAGAACTCAAAAGCTCTCCTATTATGAAAAGAATAGCCAAAAGACTAAGCTTGCTCCTCCCTTTAACAGCTTTACTATATCTATCAGATATAGTAATTTTAGGATTTGAAACCATCCTTACACTATCCCTACCAATACCTAGCTTGTTCGCAATGATAATGCTTCCAGTCGCAAGCTTTGGTCTTCTTACACATCGAACAAAAAGAAAAGTTCTTTATAAAAAACAGCATTGGTGGGAGTTTAAAATCAGCATTTGGAGCATCATACTGCTCTGTCTGCTAACTTTGGTTTCAATTACTATAGTGTGGTTACCAACTATCATATTCCTACAACATACATTTAAATAGTTCTAATAAGCTATGGTGATAATTCTTCGCTATAGCTTTTTTGAATTTTCCACAAACTTATCTGCCTTCACTTGCAAATCGCTTTATAAGCGAAAGCTATTTGTATTATAACATTTGTCTTATTTCGACTTATTTAAAGGCGAAAAATACTAAAATCTGTGCAAAATGATGTTTTTGTGTTTTTATTTTTTTAATACAACTATTAACTATTGCATTATCTAATTAGTAGGAGTATAATTGAAGTATACAACAATATTTAAGGAGTGATAAGATGAAGAAAAGTTCTCAAGGATTTACAATACTTACAATTTGTGTCATATCCATATTGCTAATCTTAACTTTGGTAATTAGGTTTAATTTTAATGTCAATAATGAACTAAACACATCTGTCACAAAACTACTAAGCGATACAGCCAATCAACAACAACTTTCAATACATAGAGAGTTTGATAATACAAAAACAATCATTGCTAATCTCGCTAATTCACTTTCTGTTATTGGAGATAATGAAGAGTCTGTTT
>CAYJEV010000007.1:27455-37099 GCA_964369265.1 uncultured Oscillospiraceae bacterium | reverse complement strand
TTAACTACAAAGGCTAGAGAAAATAAGCTAGATAGAATTATTGGTAGGGATAAAGAGCTTTATAGAGTGATTCAAATTTTAAATCGCCGAAGCAAAAATAACCCTTGCTTAATTGGTGAGCCTGGTGTTGGTAAAACTGCAATTGCGGAAGGGCTTGCGCAAAAATTTGTTGCTGGAGATGTGCCAAGGCATTTAGCTGAAAAAGAAATTTATTTGTTAGACTTAACATCATTGTTAGCTGGCACACAGTTTAGAGGGCAATTTGAAAGCAGAGTTAAAGGGCTAATACAAGATATAAAAGAAGCAGGGAATGTAATTTTATTCATTGATGAGGTTCATAATTTGGTTGGTGCTGGCGATTCTGAGGGTTCTATGAATGCTGCTAATATACTAAAACCAGCACTTTCTAGAGGCGAGATACAGATTATTGGAGCAACAACCTTTAATGAGTATAGAAAGCATATCGAAAAGGATGCTGCACTTGAGCGTCGTTTTCAGCCTGTTACTATCAATGAGCCTAGTATTGCTGAAGCTACAGAAGTTCTTAAAGGCATAAAAAACTATTATGAGATGTTCCATAGAGTAAAAGTGTCTGACGAGATTATTGAGAGAGCTGTTGTTATGTCTGAGAGATATATTACAGATAGATATTTGCCAGACAAAGCTATTGATTTGTTGGATGAAGCTTGTTCTTGTTCTTCTTTGGAAAACAAGGAACTGCAAAACTATGATGACCTTAACGCAAGACTAAAAGCTCTAGAAGATATGGAAACTGAGCCTCCTCTAAATTCTGAGGGACAACCAGACTATGAGTTAATTGCTAATAATAAAATGGAGCTCGCTAAGATTAAGGAAGATATTATAATATTAGAGAAGACCGCTTTGAATAGGGAAGTAACTCTTGAAGATTTAGCTAGAGTCATTGAGCTTTGGACATCTATACCAGCTTCAAAGATTAAAGAAGCTGAATTTAGCAAAGTTGCAGGGCTTGAAGGTGTATTGAAAGAGAAGATTATAGGTCAAGATGAGGCAGTTGAGTTAGTTTCTACAGCTATTAGAAGAACTAGAGTATCTTTATCTCCTAATAAAAGGCCAGCTTCCTTCATTTTTGTTGGTCCAACAGGTGTTGGTAAAACAGAGCTTGTAAAAGTGCTTTCTAAGGAACTTTTCGATTCTCCTGAACCTTTAATTAGATTAGATATGTCTGAATATATGGAAAAGCATGCTGTTTCAAAGATTATTGGATCGCCTCCAGGCTATGTTGGATATGATGAGGCTGGACAGCTTACCGAAAAAATCAGACGCAGACCTTATTCTGTTGTGTTATTTGATGAGATTGAAAAGGCACATCCAGATGTAATGAATATACTTCTTCAAATTCTTGATGAAGGCAAGATTACAGACGCTCATGGTCGTCAGGTTTCGTTTGAAAATACAGTTATAGTTATGACTTCTAATGCTGGAAGCCATATCAAAGAAAGCTCTCTAGGTTTCGCTAAGAGTACAGAAGAGATTTCATCAGAAAAAGCAAGAAAAGCGCTTTCAGAATTCCTTCGTCCTGAATTTATTGCTAGAGTGGATGAAATTGTTGTATTCCGTCCATTAGATGAAAAGGATTATGCTATGATTGCTTCTCTAATGCTTGAAGAGTTTAAAGTATCCCTTGATACACATGGTATTAAGTTTGGTTTCGATGATAAGGCAACTGCTTATATTGGAAAGAAAGCCTTTGGAAACAAGGCTGGTGCTAGAGATATTAGAAGGATTGTTAGACGAGAAGTTGAAGATGCACTAACGCTAAAAATAGTGTCTGGAGAAAAATTCACATTAGCTTCACTAACATCAGAAAACGATGAAATTAAACTTATTACTGCATAATAAAAAACGTATCGCTGTTTTCGGCGATACGTTTTTTGAGTTAGATTTAAATTGTTATTTCTTCATAACTGTCTAAGTCAGTTGGGTATTCAATTGTAATCTCCTCATTTATTGAGTTGTATTCAATAATAGTAGACATATTTATTATCATAGTGTTAGTGCCATCGTTTGTTTCAACAGAGATAATATTTGTTTGGCTTAGTGTGTTGCCGTCAGCATCTAGAATCAAAGTGCCAGATGAGGAGCTAATTGTTATATCAGCAGTAATGTTCATCATTTCAAGCACTCCTGCTAAGCTTGCATCGACTGTTTCTTTAAGTGCCTCTGGTGTAACAGAATAGCTAATGATAGTATTACCATCTACATTGGTTTCAGAGCTAACATCTGTTAAAGAATCAGAATATATCATAGTGCTAGAAGTTGGCAGGGAAGACATTAGATCTTCTAGTGGCACAGCAACCTTATACTTAGTCCCGTTTGAAGAAGCATAGCTGTATCCTTCTAGATAGTAAGTTTCAGTTGGAACAGACATTCCGAGAACCTCTGTTGTTCCAATTGAAGAAAACTTAATTTCTTCAGCATTGCTCATATCGTATTTAACATTCATATCAGCTTTCACGCTTAATTCTGTACCATCAGCTGCAATAGTCATATCTGTTGTTACATTTGAGTCTAACGTTTTAACTTCCTCCATAGATTTAATTGCATTGTCATACATTTGCTCAGGAGTTAATGTTTCTTCAGAACATGCAGTAAATGACATAGCGATAGCCGCTGCCATAATAATAGCTGTTATTTTTTTAAGTTTCATTATCTTTACCATCCTTTATATTTTTTTAGTTAATTATATCATAAATTCCGCTAGGAATTTTGATATAATAGTCCATGTTCTGCGGTTGTCGTTTTGACGAGCAGAACGGACATTAAAATCGCCCCTGCGAGGATATAATAATCTATTTGAGGTTATTATATCACAGCTTGAGAAAAAATGGAAGAGGTAAGTTTATACTAACGTTATAAATTTAGATGAAGCCCATCCTAATATGTTATTATACATAACCACATACCAATCTTCATATTCGTTTACAATGGTAATTTCGCTTCCTTTAGGAGCTTTTGCTAAAATAGTAGAGCTAGAAGATGGGCGATCACGAATATTTAAATCAGTGTTTTGAGTTGTAACAAAACCTTTTCGAGCTGGAATAGGCGTTAGAAACGGCATTCCTAAATACTCGCTAACAGATAAGGCTATAACATATGCAATAGCTGGTATATTATTTTGTATCCACAAGGCATCATCAATATTGTCATGGAAGCCAATCTCCAAGAAGGCAGAAGGAGCTCTCACTCTTGAGACTTCGCCAATTGATGTTGTTGACTCTAGTTTAACATCGTTTGGTAAAGGGTAGATAACTTTAAGGCTATTAGCAATCAGATAACAGGCAGCTTTTCCTTTTGAAGAGTTAGGCGAATAAAGGCATATTATTCCTCTGTTCTGCCCCTTAGAGCCTTCTCCTGATGCATTAGAGTGTAAAGCTAGGTGTAAGTCGTAGTTTCCATTGTTAGAGGCTGTGATGGAAGAGCCTGCAGTCATATTAGGAGTGTTGCGCTCATAACGTATTCCAGAAGCTGTTAAGTATGGAGTTAAGTTGTCGGCTAGATAGTTCATCCATTGTTCTTCGGTGCCGACATTTATGTAGCGATTTGCTTGCTGTGTAGATGGTGATAGATATATTATTGGCATTAAAACACCTCCTTTTCAATATAGTATACTCAAGAAATTGTGTTTTTGACATAATTAAAGCCATAAGCTAGAATAAATAGCCTATGACGTTAATATAATACTATATCATCAATTTAAAGGAGGCATTATTATGAGGACAAGTAATACTAACCCACTGATAATTTTCTATGGTGTGATGATTATAGTAGGATCAATAATAGGGGTTATGATTGTTGACATTATAGGCAGTAATAATTTATCAGCATTAACCGACATATCAAATAGCTACATAACAGCAAGGGGAGAGGGGAAGCTAATTTCAATACTAATCTCTACTACAGCCATAAACATATTTATTGCAGTAATTATTGTAGTTTGTGGAATGGTTAAAAATGGTTGTTTCATTACAATGTTATTGGCAATTACAAAGGGTGTAATATATAGCGTTATAGCCGTTACAGTATTTGTTGTTTCTGGTTCATCTTATACATACATATTGGTAACTGTAGTTCCATTCCATATACTATCAAGCCTTGGCATTATATATTTATGTCGAGCCTCCACAATACAATCATTAGCTTCTAAGAACAAACAATCTCTAAGTAAATATATAAAAGCCTGTCTGCCTTTACTATCTTTCATAGCTCTAAGCAGCATAATTGAAGGGCTTTTAGTCTTTTTTATTTGTCCTATGTTTGGATAGTGGGGAAGCAGCTACAGTTTCTCTAATCTGATTGTTTCCAACATGAGTGTAAATTTCAGTTGTTGCAACGCTTTCATGACCTAAAATTTCTTTTATAAGCATTAAATCAGCTCCACTTTCTTGATATAGCAGGGTTGCAGCTGTATGTCTCAATTTATGTGGTGAATATATAGTATGGTCAATACCAGCATTTTTAAATCCTTGCTCAATTAACTGCTGGACGCGCCTGTTAGATATTCTAGTTCCTTTTTTATTTATAAAGAGAGCTTTATCTTTTCGTAAATCTTTTGTTTCCTCAAGATATGTACTCAAAGACTGTAAACATGCAGAATTTAGATATGCAAGCCTTTCTTTGCTGCCTTTTCCAGTTATTCTGATAGTGTCATCCTTAATATCAGTTAAGTTAATTCCAACTAATTCCGATAATCTCATGCCGCAATTCAAAAAAAATGAAAGTATACAATGTAGCCTGTAATCTTGATTATTCAAAGCTGTATCTAGCAATTCAATGCTTTGATCAAGGCTCAAATAACGAGGAAGCTTCTTTTTTATTTTAGGCATTTCGAGATTGGTTGTTGGGTTATTGTCTGTGTATCTTTGGCGTACAGTTACATAATTATAAAAGCCTCTAAGTGCAGAAGCTTTTCTAGATAACGCAGCTTGCTCATTTTCTAGTGCGGATTTAGCGAAATTGAGATATGCGTATAAATCAGTCAAACTAACAGCAAATATAACATCAGAGCTAACATCAGAGATCTCTACATTTTTAAGCATATCCTTAGTGATGTTGTTTGTGGTCTTAACTAGCTTTAAATATCTTAAAAAAGTTCTGAGCTCAATATAATAACCATCAACTGAAGTTACTGATTTGCCTTTGATGGTTTGAGTGTAATCCAAATATTCTTTAACAACTTTTGGGCAATCATTAAATGGAGCATATTTAGAAATAGCCATGAAAAATCCTCCTAAATATAATATATTAGTATTATAATGTAAATTGATATAAAATGCAATGATTGAGCTTATTTAAAGTAATTTCTATTTTTTGCCTCTCTTATATTTCGCTAAATTCCTATTTAGCGAAATTATATTAGTAAAAAAAGCTCTTCTCTCTTAAAATTTGTCAAATGTAAAATATCGATAATTTTATATTTGATTTATTAGAAATCTAATATAAATTGCTCATGTGGGCATTACGTTGCCCGCGACCTTCAAAATTGCCCTTCGAGGTATATAAATAATTGTAGTGAAACTGAGATTATTTATATAAACTACTTTAAATAAATATTTTTTATGTTATAATATTTTTAATAATCATATTACTGATAATTACTTAAATTAAAATTTTGGAGGAAATTCATAATGTTAACTGCTGAAAACAAATCTTCATTAAAACTTATTCAAGATTTATGTGTCGCAAATGGAGTCTCTGGATTTGAGGATGAAGTTGTTGCAATTGCTAAAGAGTATAGCAAGGACTTTTCTGTTGTTGAAGAAAACTCTCTGCGCTCCTTGGTTATAAAACCAAACTATAATAAAGGAAATCGTCCCATTGTAATGCTGGATGGCCATAGCGATGAGCTTGGCTTTATAGTTCAGAACATACTACCAAATGGTCAAATTAAGTTTCTACCACTTGGTGGATGGATTCCAACTTCCCTGCCATCTTCTAAGGTTCGTATATTAAATAAGGACGGAAAATACATTACAGGTGTTATAGCTAGTAAGCCGCCGCATTTTATGTCAGAAGCTGAGCGCAAAAAAGAAGTAACAATAGATTCGCTAACAATTGACGTTGGGGCTTGTTCCTATGATGAGGTTGTAAACGACTTTGGCATTGAACTTGCAGCTCCAATTGTTCCAGATGTTGGATTTGAATTTAATGAAAATAATAATGTTATGATGACAAAGGCAATTGATAATAGAATTGGTTGTGCTTTAGTTCTTGAAACGTTAAAGCAAATTGATTCTAGTAGCATTAAAGTTGATGTAGTAGGTTCTCTTTCTTCTCAAGAAGAAGTTGGTGGGCGTGGAATTGAGTCTAATATAAGAAAAATCAAGCCAGATTTAGCGATTGTATTTGAAGGAACTCCAGCAGATGACAGCTTTTTATCAGCTGTTGACTCACAAGGAGCTTTGAAAAAAGGTGCTCAAATTAGGCACTATGATAAAGGCATGATAAGCAATCCTAGACTTACAAAGATTGTTAAGGAAATTGCAAAAGCCAATGGTATAAAGTTTCAAGAAGCTATACGCTCTGGCGGAAATACAAATGGAAGAGCTATACATACTTCTCTTGATGGTGTGCCTTGCGTTGTTATTGGGGTACCAACAAGATATGCTCATAGCCACCATTGTTTTGCTGCACTAGAAGATTATGAAGCATCTTTAGAGCTTGCAAAGAAAATTATTTTAGCTTTAGATTCAGATGTAATCAGCTCTCTATAATTTTTTACTACCTCCCCTTTTGGGAGGTAGTTTTGAGTTTAACACTAAAAATAAAAGGAGTTTTTATATGTATGAATTAGTCAAAGTTGGCAGAAAAACTTATTATATAGATGCGTATTCTAAGGTTGGTGTCTATTTACTAGATGATAATAACGTTTGCTTAATTGATAGCGGCAATGATAAAGGTGTCGCTAAGAAGATTCTTGCAACATTATCACAAAATAGCCTTAAAGTAAAAGTAATAATCAATACCCATTCACATGCCGACCATATCGGAGGAAATAGTTATATTCAGTCACAAACTGATTGTGAGATATATGCTTATGGAGTCGAGCAAGCATTAGCCCAGCACACAATATTAGAGCCAGCCTTTTTTGCCTCATGCTCCCCTTTTAACGCTATAATGAACAAGTTTTTTTATGCAGACTCGAGCAACGTGAAGCCTCTTAGTGAATTAACAATAGATGGATTATCATTTATTCATCTTCCTGGACATTCCTTTGATCAAATAGCTATATTAACTGATGATAACATTCTCTTTACTGCTGATGCTGTTATGGGAGAAGAGGTTATAGAAAAGTATCATTTATTTTATTTATATGATCCTCAAACCCATATTAATTCTTTGAATAAGCTTATTGATATCAAAGCAGATCTGTATATTGGTGCTCATATACAACCGCAGAAAGATATAGGCTTGTTAGCTCAAATGAATATTAATAAAGTAAATGAAGTAATGGATTATATATTATCTCTTTGCAAGGAAAAAACTACATTTGAGATTATATTAAAAAAATGTTTTGAGCATTACGAGCTTAAAATGAACTTTACCCAATACTATATCATAGGCGCAACAGTCAATGCCTACTTATCAAATTTAAGTAATAGCAATAAAATTAAAGCTATCATAGAAGATAATGTAATGTACTGGGAGAAAATATAAGAATACTAAAAAAGACTATGTGAGGGCAAAATTCACATAGTCTTTTTGCTACAATTTTTTATAAGATTTGAGCCTTTTGATAGTTACAAACACCATAAATAAAGCTAGTAAAAACAAAAATATACTTGCTAATAAGTTAGTGTCTAGGAAAGCGATGGCGGTTATAATAATTAAAGCAATAATAGCGACAAATAGTGTACATATAATAAATGCTAGTAAATATCTAATAGGCTTATTAAGCTTCTTATTATTTATTGCCAAAATGCTACCATCAAGAATTAAATCTAATAAAAAGTCCATCTACTCCCTCCAACTGACAGCCTAAGCAATTCGCTCATAGCTATTCTCATCAACACTATATGCTAGCTCGCCATTAGGGGCATAGATATAGTAAGTTTCAAAATATGGCTCTCTTTGCGAATTTGAACCAGCCTCAAAATGATGAATTAAGTGATCATAATTAAAACCTAGATTATCTCTAGCAACAACAGATATTGTAACTATTTGACCAGGGTTTACTGTGATAGTTTCTTCAATATCCATTTCGTATAACCCATTTAAAGCTTTCGTTAGAGGATTTTGAAGCACCACTTCCCCATCAATTTTTAAGATATAATCTATATTTTCGATATATACATTAGTAGTTGAATATGGCAATTCACACATTATAGGTCCATCAATTTTATATTCATTACTAGATAGACTATAGGTAGTTTCACCATGAAAATAAGGATAAATACGAGGAAAGGCTGTTGATAATACATCAATACGAACTCCTAAATCCTCGAGTTGCTCAACTCCATTGCTAGTAACAATAACATTCAAGTAGCCAACATCCTCGAAATTAAATGGAACTATACCAGTAAAATTGAAGTCATTTCTTTGAAGCGGAAATAGCTCCTCCCCCTTTACTATTGTAATAGCTGTATCATCAGTGAGTTGTTTTGGAGTTATGGTGAAACTAACAGGAGTTTCTAGCGTTTCTAGGTTTATATCGCCTAAGTCATAGCTCGTGTTTAATATTAAGCTTGATTGTTCTTCTAACTTTCTGTCAATATTACTGTAAATTCTTGACACCTCATCACTAATCATGCTTATTTCATGATTTAAGCTAGCTTCTATTGCTCGTAAGTCATCTTTTAGATTATTTATTGTTATTAAAGAGTAAATATTAATTGCGATCATAGCTATTAAAGCAAATGTTAAATGATTTTTATTCATGTTAAATCGCCTCCTCAAGTTGTATTGCCCACCTGTAAACTGCAGATGGGCAATTATTATATTACTTAGTTAAGCCAACATCGGAGATAACTTCCTTAAAGGAGGTTGCAAATCCAGCCATTGATTGAATGTTGGATGGAATAATAATCTTAGTAGACTTGCCATCAGCAACTTTTTCAAACGTTTCGAAGCTCTTTAGAGATAACACAGCCTCAGATGGGCTAGATTCGTTAAGAACTTTAATAGACGCAGCAAGTGCATCTTGTACAAGTCTGATAGCTTCTGCCTCGCCTTGCGCCTCAAGTATTTTAGATTCTTTAAGCGCATCAGCTCGAAGAATTGCGGATTCTTTATCAGCCTCAGCTCTAAGTATAGCAGATGCCTTCTCACCCTCAGCAACAAGGATTTGGCTATTCTTCTCGCCTTCTGCTCTTAGAATAGATTCACGACGCTCACGTTCAGCCTTCATTTGTTTTTCCATTGCATCTTGAATTTCACGAGGAGGAATAATATTTTTAAGTTCAACGCGATTAACCTTTATTCCCCACTTGTCTGTTGCAATATCAAGTGTGCTTGTAATTCTTGTATTGATAATATCACGAGAAGTTAAAGTATGGTCAAGTTCCATATCACCAATGATATTTCTAAGGTTAGTAGCAGTTAAGTTTTCAATTGCGAAGATAGGACGCTCAACTTCATAAGCGAATGATTTTGCATCTGTAATTTGG
>CAYJEV010000007.1:0-27445 GCA_964369265.1 uncultured Oscillospiraceae bacterium | reverse complement strand
TGAAGAATACTACTGTGGCAATTTGCATAGTAACATTATCTTTTGTTATAACAGGTTGTGGCTTAAAGTCAATCACCTGCTCCTTCAAAGAAACTTTCTTTGCTACTCTGTCAATGAAAGGAACTTTGATATGAAATCCTGTCCCCCATGTCGCTTGATATGCTCCAAGCCTTTCTACTACATACACAGATGCTTGCGGTACAATTTTAATGCTTGTTGCTGCAATTACTAATGTTAGAATTGCAATGAAAAAAAGAATAAATAAAATCATAAAATAAATCCCCTTTAATTTTTATTATAATCGAACATGGCTAATGTTCGTATTAGACAATTCTGTCAACGACTAATTTAACGCCTCTAATTTCCTTAATAATCACCTGTTCGCCTATGCTAATATTCTCCCCTAATTCAGAAACTGCTGCCCAGTCTTGACCATCAAGCTTTACTCTGCCTGTTCCTGAAATATTGTCAATATCAATAATTACTAAGCCGATCTTGCCTATATTTCTATCAGCGTTAGTTTTTGTATTTTTAACTAATATTTTCTTTTTAACAATTGGTCTTGTGAAAATAAGTAATAATGCTGCCACAATTATGAACACACTAATCTGCACCCAGTATGGAGTTCCTATAATCGCTGGTATAATAGCAACTGTAGCACCACAAGCAAACCATACTGCTACTAAATCGACGGTCATTGCTTCATATACTACTAAAATAACTGCAAAGCCAAGCCAAAATAATGGTGTATACTCATTTATTAAGTTATAAATTGTTTCCATAAGCCCTCCTATACTGCTCCAACAATGTTATGGAGCGAGCTATACACTCCTTGCGCTATAGTTGCGAGCTTAAAGGTTCTTTCGCATTCAGCTGCAAGAATTTTCTTTCCCATTGGTGTAATGGAGTAGATCTTTCGTCTGTCATACTCATCAATTACTTTAATTAGATTGTCTTGCTCCATCTTATAAAGCAATGTATACACAGTTCCAGATCCTAAATTAACTCTATTATCTGTCATTCGGCTAACAGTCTGCATTATTCCATACCCATGCAAAGGATTTAATAAGCTAGATAATAGCAGAAAGCTCTGTTCGGACATTGGCGAGTATATTTTTAACAATCTCTCGTAAGTCTCTTGCATAACACTCCCTCCTTTTGATACAATTTTCGTTCATATGTTATATCTACTCACGATATATCTTAACTCTATTGTATCACTCTTCGATATATATGTCAAGATAAATATAATTATTATTTTTAAATCATATTGATAAACGAGAAAAAAAATAGTAAAATATTACTATTAAGCTTAAAGGAGGTGCTGTATGTCTTTTTCAGAAATAAAAAATATCTTAAATAGAGAAATACAATACATTAAAGGTATTGGTGGCAAAAAAGCTGAATTATATAGAAAGTTAGAGATATTAACATTATCTGATTTGATTTATTATTCGCCACGAAGATACATTGACCTAAGAGGCGATTTAAGCATCTCTTCTCTCGTTATGGGCGAACATTCTGCTATTAAGGTTGGTATTGTCAATAAAAGCAGAGGTGTGTTAATCAGAAAAGGATTGACTGTGTTTAAAGTTAAAGTAACTGATGGGCTTAATGATATAACACTTACCTTTTATAACAATGAATATTTAATAAAATCTCTAAATGAAGATAGCGAATATGTGTTTTATGGGGTTGCTGGATATGAAAATGGAAGTCTGACGCTAATAAGCCCTATTTTATTGCCTAATGCAGATATTGGGAAGTTTAGTCCTATCTATAGCGCAACTGCTGGCTTATCTTCCAAAGTTATAGCTAAGGATATAAAAACTGCAATTGCTATTATCAACAATATACCTGAGGAAATCCCAAGCATTATACCAACAAAAGATGAGGGTAAATTCAAATTAATCTCTCTTAAACAGGCAATAAATACAATTCATTCTCCTAATTGCGAAGAGCTGAAAGAAAAAGCTAGCATGAGGCTTTCTATTGAAGAACTTATTCCGTTTGTAGCTGCCTTAATGTTTAAAAAGAGTGCTCAAACTTTTGATACAGAGAATTTAAATTCACCTGACATGCTCCCATTTTGGAACTCACTCCCCTTTTCTCCAACTACTGGGCAAACAAATGCAGTTAATGATATTTTAAACGACATGTGCTCATCAAACAAAATAATGAGCCGAATGGTACAAGGAGATGTTGGAAGCGGCAAGACTGTTGTGGGAGCTGCTGCTGCATATATTATATTTAAAAATAAAATGCAGTGCAGTTTTATGGCGCCAACAGAAGTTTTAGCAACCCAGCATTATGAAGGTCTAAAGCAAATATGCGAAAATCTGGGTATTAAAATAGCCCTATTAACTGGCTCTACCAAAGCTAAAGAAAAGAAACTGATAAAAGAAATTCTATTAACTGGAGAGATAGACTTTTTAATTGGCACACACGCATTGCTCACTGATGACGTGCTTTTTAAAAATTTAAAGCTAGTTATAACCGATGAACAGCATCGCTTTGGTGTTGCACAAAGGGCAAAGCTTTTAGGTCGTGGGGAAAGTGTGCATACACTTGTCATGTCAGCAACCCCTATCCCTCGCTCGTTATCCCTTATAATATTTGGTGACCTTGATGTTTCTTCAATGCAAACTGTTCCTAAAGGACGTCTTCCTATAAAAACTTATCTCGCAACAAGCAAAAAGCGAGAAGGCGCATATAATTATATTAAAGACTTCCTTGATAAAGGCAATCAAGCATATATTGTTTGCTCGCGAATTGATGAAAACGAGGAAGATGATGACACTAACTTAATATCGGCTGTGAAGCTTTATAATCAGTTAAACAAGACTACATTTAGTGGCTATAATTTAGGGCTTTTGCATGGAAAAATGAAACCTAAAGAAAAAGAAAAAGTAATGTCTGCATTCAGAAACGGCGATATTGATTTGCTTATAGCAACTAGTGTTATAGAGGTTGGTGTTGATGTTCCAAATGCCGTTGTTATACTTATAGAAAATGCTGAACGATTTGGGTTAAGCCAACTTCATCAGTTGCGAGGGCGTGTTGGGCGTGGAAGCATTCAATCACACTGCATTTTAATATCAGACAGTCGTTCAGCCACAACTAGAGAAAGGCTTAAAACCTTAGTAGACAATACTGATGGGTTCAGAATTGCTGAGATGGACTTAAATTTAAGAGGTCCTGGAGATTTTTTTGGTAAACGACAACATGGGCTTCCAGCTTTTATGGCAGCAGAAAACCTAAAAGATAGTAATGTTCTTAACAACATTCAAAACTATGTTTCTGATATAGTTAAGAACGACCCTAATTTATCTAATTACCCAATTCTTCGTGAAAAGTCTAATGCTTTGCTAGAAAAGCTTCAAAATACAGTAAATTAAAAACTATGGTATGCAAATTAAAAGCGTACCATAGTTTTCTGTTTAATTTAAAATAATAGCTGAACCAATGTCGGTGACTGGATAATCTTCAATTAAAGAGCTTACCTTAACATTATTGGAAGAGCAAAAATCTATTATATTCTGATAGTCTGGATGTAAGCTTATATCACCAAAAAACAATAGTTCATCGTTGGAAACTAGCATACAACTACCGCCAACAAATCCATAGTCATACCCATCAAGTTTAAAATGTCCAGCAGATATAATAAGCACAGAAATACCAACCTCTCTCAATGCTTTAGAAATGCCTATGTCAGAGGTTATAACAGCGTTTTCAGAAACTACTGCGACAGAGCATTTAACATAGGATTGCGACACCCTCAAAATCTTAAATTTCTCACTTATGAATGATGGGAGATTAGTTTTTTTGCCAACAATTATATATTTTCCTAAAATTAGGTTGTTGTATAAACAATCTTGTGGATATGGTATTGAGGGTAGTTCCCCAATATAAACCATAGCGCCCAGCCCCTCTAGATAATCTTTCGCTTGAGTGGAGCATGTGTAAAACTCATTATAACCTAAATGCATGACTTGCAGATCAATATGGTTTTGAACAGGGGCATCTAGCATGTTGCTCTTGCAAATTTCAATAGTTTTAATCCCTTTTTGATTTAATGCAGTCCTAATAAAATGATGTCCCTCACCTATAATTACAGTATTGACTGGTTTGAGCGGTAAATGTGGCAAGTTTAAAAACATCATACTTATCCTAGTAGTTTTCGCAAATCGCCAACAAAGTCAACACCAATAAGCTCTACGTCTGGCATATTAGTTGTCTTTATAGAAGCTATACTCTTTTTAGGCAGAATAATCCTTTTAAAACCTAATCTATATGCCTCATTTACTCTTAGCGAAACATGGCTTACATTTCTAACCTCTCCAGCAAGCCCTATTTCTCCAAACACAGCGAGATTTTCGCCTAATGCTTTGTTTGTGATATTAGAAATAACAGACATCACTATCGCTAAATCAGAAGCGGGCTCATCAATCCTAAGCCCCCCAACTACATTGATGTATGTGTCCATATTTCCCATGAAATAACCGCTTCGCTTTTCAAGCACTGCCAAAAGCATTGCAACTCTGTTAGAATCAACCCCATTAGCCGATCTCTTAGGAACAGGATAGCTTGTTTTGCTAACTAGCGCTTGAACTTCAGCTAAGATAGGTCTGCTTCCCTCTACAATGCATGTTACCACAGTTCCAGGCACATCTCCTGGTCTGCCAGAAAGAAGCATTGCAGACGGATTAAGCACCTCGCTAAGCCCCTCTTCTAGCATTTCAAAAACACCTATTTCATTGGTAGAACCATATCTATTTTTAATAGCTCTTAATATACGATAAGGCATATTTCTTTCGCCTTCAAAATAAAGAACAGTATCCACCATATGCTCCATAACTTTAGGGCCTGCTATTGCACCATCTTTATTGACATGCCCTACTATAAACATAGGTATTTCCATTGTCTTGGCAATTGTAATTAAGCGTGTTGTACATTCCTTAGTTTGCGTCACACTTCCAGGCGCAGAAGTCAAATAAGAGGCATTTAGTGTTTGAATTGAGTCAATTATAACTATATCTGGTTTTTGCGTTTCTATAACAGCTATAATCTCATTTAAGTCTGTATGGGATAGAATATGTAAATTAGGCGTGTCAACAGATAAACGATTAGCCCTAAGTTTTATCTGTCTTATGCTTTCCTCGCCCGACACATAAAGGACAGTTTTATCCTCGCATAAAGGCTTTGATATTTGCAATAATATAGTTGATTTACCTATACCAGGATCGCCACTTATCAACATTACAGCACCAGGTACTATACCACCACCAAGCACTCTGTCCATTTCTTTAATGCTTGTTTTGTATCTTATTTCATCGGTTGCAACAATATTATTTATTGGATATACATTGGGCATTGAGATTATTGTAGTCTTTTTACTCGATACAACAGATTCTGCTCTTACTTCCTCTTCTAATGTATTCCAGCTTCTACACTCAGGACATTGTCCAAGCCATTTTGGGCACTCATATCCACATTCGGTACATGAATATATTCTCTTTGGTTTCGCCATTTCTTTCTCCTATAAATGTTCTAGCAAGGAAATGTATATATTATATGCTAATTGCTGTTGATAGTTTTGGTCAGTTAGCTTTGAAAGTTCAGCTTCATTTGATAAAAAACCACATTCAACTACTACAGCTGTTGATTTAGCATTATTTAAAAGGTAAACTTGGTCATTTCCAGGCTTTGTTTCTCTATTATTATCAGGTTGTAAGTTCTCCCTTATATTGCTTTGGATTGTTTGTGCTAGTTTACTGCTTTCCATATCGTTTGTACTGAAAAAAACTTGTGTTCCCCAATACTGACTTTCTGGGAATTTATTTTGATGTATGCTTACAAAAATACTATTAGGGTTATCATACATAATTTGAAGTCTGTTTTGCATATCTATTTTTTTCTTTTCGCTTATGCTAGCATCAATAAGGCCGCTAACATCTTGGTCAGTTTCTCTTGTCATTATAACCTCAATGCCTTGAAGTTTACAATAGTCTTCAAGCATTTTGGCGATTGCTAAGTTTATACCCTTTTCAGAAATACCGCTTTCGCTTGTTGCTCCACCATCAATTCCACCATGCCCAGCATCAATTATTACAATAGTAGAATTTGATGATACTGCTCCGCCTCCCGTTGTAATATTAGCATTAAACACACTGCCAACAACAATTCCTACTAGTATTGCCATTGTCGACAATACAGCTATCATTTTCTTATCTCGTCTTAACCTTGTCATATATTCCTCCATCTTCTTTTTTACAATTTTATGAAGGAAAGATCGTTTCTATTCCGTTTCAACGGTTAAAAACTCTCTTATATTAGAAAAAGTTACCTCTCCAATCCCACTAACCTCCATTATGTCCTCAATATTAGTGAAATTGCCATTGTTAGTTCGATAATCAATAATAGCTTGCGCTTTAACTTCGCCTATTCCATGTAAGGTTTCGATCTCTTCTTTTGTTGCTGTGTTAATATTAATAATAACAATATTTTGCTCCTCAATTACAGCTGAGGAAGATACAGCGCTAGAACTAAAGCTATCAATTATAGCAGCCTTAGAGGATGTATTTGATAGCTTTGTGTCTTGTAATATTAGTAAAACTGAAAGTAAAGTGAAAAACGAAAATAACACATACAATATGTATACTCTATTTTTGGTGTACCTCATCATATATTATCCTTATATAATCAGCAACAGCACCGTCCTGCACGCTAGCAACAATATTTTCCGATATATCTCTAACTTCTTGTATTGCTGTTATAGGGCAAGCTGTTCTGTCTGCAACCTCAAGCATTTGTAAATCATTATTATAATCACCAATAGCATGAAAAACGCCACTAGTCATGCTTTCCCTTAGTTTCATCATCGCTGTGCCTTTGTTGCTATTAAGCGGCAAAATCTCAACAAAATTTGCTCCAGAAACGGAGATAAATATATCATCAGATTTATGTTTATTTAAATATGCAACTAGCTCATCTCTGTCACTTTCCATAACATAGTAAACAACTTTTATCCATTGCTCCTTTATATCTTCGAAAGAAGTGAATACAGGAGTAAATGCTCTTTTGGCATTAGGGAATGCATCTTCGCCAATAGTGTAATATTCCTCCATAGTTGCAATATTAACAGTTACATTAGGGAAAAACGCTTTTGAAGTAATCCCAAGCTGTTTGCCAGACTCTGGAAGATATTCAATAGAAATAAGCTCCTCTTTTTGAAAGTCATACACAACTGTACCATTAAAAATTATACAAGGGCAATTTGTGCCAAGCTCATTTGCAATTTCACGCGCAGAACGTATCCCTCTGCCTGTTGCAATTGCAAAATTTCCACCATCGTTAATAAACTTTTTAATAGCTTCTTTGTTAGCCTCTGGTATTTCGCCATGCTCTGTCATTAATGTGCCATCAACATCTGAGAATAAATAAACATTTTTCATAAACTTACCTCTTGCTTAATTTATTTGTAAAACTTACAAAATATTCTGGTAGTGGTGCTTCAAAATAAAGTCGCTCTCCTGTTTTAGGGTGTATAAAACCTAGTGTCATCGCATGCAAGCATTGACCATTTAACGAAGTTATTACTTTTTGAGGCCCATATATAGGATCGCCTGCTACTGGATGTCCTATGTAAGCTAAATGCACTCTAATTTGGTGAGTTCGTCCTGTTTCAAGCTTTAGTTCTAGTTCAGTATAGCCATCATATCTATTTAAAACCTTATAATTAGTCGCAGATTGTCTTCCACCCTCAACAACAGCCATCTTTTTTCTATCATTGTGATGTCGAGCAATTGGCAAGCTGATTCTTCCCTCTTCAGTTTTTATATTGCCATATGCTATAGCTCGGTATATTCTGTCCATAGAGTGTTCAGCGAGTTGTTTAGACAACCCAATATGGGTTTCATCATCTTTGGCAATAACTAATAATCCAGAAGTATCTTTATCTATTCTATGTACTATACCAGGCCTTATAACTCCGTTAATTCCAGATAAACCACCTTTGCAATGAAATAAAACACCATTAACAAGTGTGCCATCTGGATTTCCAGGAGCTGGATGCACAACGATTCCCTTTGGCTTGTTTACTACTAATAAGCTTTCGTCTTCAAATATGATATCTAAAGGAATATCTTGAGGGATAGCTGTGTACTCAACTGGTTCAGGAATAACAACCATAAACTGTTCGTTCTCTTTGACATTATGCCTTTTTTGAAGTTTTTTTCCTGAAAGTATATGTACATTTCCATCTTCAATAAGCTTTTGCGCAGCAGAACGGCTCAAGTTTTCAATTTTACTAGCTAAGTAAACATCCAACCTTTTACCAACATCATCTATCTCGACACTAAGATATATTTCTTCCATCACTGTCCCCTTTATCAAAGAAAATAACATATACCATCATAAGCACTGCGCCTACGACAACAAAACAATCTGCAAAGTTAAATATTGGATAACTAAACCAGTCATTTATATCCAGATAATCCACAACATAACCTAATCTAATTCTATCAATTAAATTGCCAAAACCGCCAGCCACTATAAAAGCTAAACAAGTGCGTAAGAATTTACCATTAAACCATAAATTTTTGTATAATAGAAATAGAATGCCTACCAGCATAAAACCTGTAATTAAAATTAAAAACCATTTCATTCCATCAAAAATACCAAAAGCAGCGCCATAGTTTTCTAAATAAGTGAGCTTTAATAGCCCAGGTATTATGATGATAGATTCATTACCCATTAAGTTGGCAATAGCCCAAAGTTTAATTAGTTGGTCAATACCAACAATGCCAACTATTAAGAGTAGAATTGTAAAGAAGCTCATTAGTTCCTCCATATACTATAAGGCCGCTCCATAAAGAAACGGCCATTATTATTTTATGCTAGCTCTTTTATAATATTTTCACATCTCTCACAAAGAGTTGGATGATCGCTGCTTGTGCCAACATAGTCACTAAACATCCAGCAACGCTCACACTTCTCTCCAGAAGCTTTCTTAGCAGTAATAGTTAGACCTTCAACTAACCCAGCAATTTCTCCGCCAGTACCCTTAACTAGGCTTACAGCAGATACAATAAAGATAGTTGGAAGTATATCTTTGTTTACAGCTAGGAAATCGTATAGCTCGCCTTCTGCATATAGAACAACCTCTGCCTCTAGTGATTTACCGATAGTCTTTGCAGCTCTAGCATTTTCTAGAGTTTTGTTGACATCATCACGAAGCTTTCTGATTAAATCCCACTTCTCATCAAATGCAGCATCAGCTAAGCTATTATCAGGCTTTGGAATATCAGAGAACATAACAGATTCGCTGTTATAGTTGTTGTCTGCTGGCATGCAAGCCCAAATCTCCTCGGCAGTGAATGGAATCATTGGAGCTAGGATGCTAGTTAATGCTCTTAAAATTCTGTAGATAGTGCTTTGAGCGGCAAGACGACCCTTAGAATTCGGAGCTTCAACATATAGTCTATCTTTAATTATATCAAGATAGAAGTTAGACATATCAACCGTACAGAAATTATGAATTGCATGGAAAAGTTGGTAGAATTCAAGGTTTTCATAAGTTTCATAAGCTTTCTCAAGCAGTTCATTACATCTCATCATTGCCCATTTATCTAGCTCTGTAATTTCAGATATAGGTTGGAGTTGAGTGTTAGGATCAAACCCTTCAAGGTTGCTTAGTATGAATCTTCCTGTGTTTCTAAGCTTTCTGTAAACCTCAGAAAGTTGCTTTAATATATCTTTAGAAACTCTAATGTCAGAGTGATAGTCAGAAGATGCAACCCAAAGTCTTAATATATCAGAGCCATATTCCTCAATAATTTCATTAGCAAGGATACCGTTACCAAGGGATTTAGACATCTTTTTGCCTTCGCCGTCAACTACCCATCCATGTGAACATACGTTCTTATACGGAGCAGTTCCTCTCCAAGCAACAGCAGTTAATAAAGATGATTGGAACCAGCCTCTGTATTGGTCTCCGCCTTCTAGGTAAAGATCGCAAGGCCAGCTTAGGTCATCGCGTCCATCAAGTACAGCAGCGTGTGTACAACCAGAATCAAACCACACATCCATTATATCTTTTTCTTTGGTAAATTCTGTGCCGCCACAAGAAGGACAGCAAACAGAAGAAGGCAAAATTTCAGCAGCAGTTTTTGTATACCAAGCATTAGAGCCTTCTTGTCTAAATAGATCGGAAACAGCTTTAACAGTTGTATCATCGATATGGTATTTGCCGCATTTAGTGCAATAGAACATTGGGATTGGAACACCCCATAGACGTTGTCTAGAGATACACCAGTCATTTCTATCTGAAATCATATTTACCATTCTGTCTTTACCCCAGCCTGGGTTCCAGTTTACCTCAGATGCAGCTTTAACAGCAGCCTCCTTGAAACCATCAATAGAACAGAACCATTGCTCAGTTGCTCTAAATAATATTGGGCTCTTACATCTCCAGCAATGAGGATATTGGTGAACAATATGAACTTTAGATAGTAACAAGCCAGATTCTGTTAGGTCAGCAATAATTTCTTCGCCAGCTTTAGTTGTTTTTAAGCCTTGATATTTGCCAGCAAGCTCTGTCATTTTGCCATAATTGTCTACAGGCACAATTGGAGTTAGAGAATCGTAATTCTTACAAACATCAAAGTCTTCAACACCATGACCAGGAGCAGTATGAACAAGACCAGTACCGCTTTCAAGCGTTACATGATCTCCAACAATTAGTAAAGATTCTCTATCAAGGAAAGGATGTTGGCAAGTTGTCATCTCTAAATCTTTGCCTTTTAAGCTGCCAACCTTTTCGTAGTCTTCAATTCCAGCAACTTCCATGACAGCTTTAACTAGCTCGGATGCGATCACAAAGAACTCTTCTCCAGCTTTTACTAAGCTGTACTCGAAGTCAGGACCTAAACAGATAGCAACATTGCCTGGTAAAGTCCAGCTAGTTGTAGTCCAAATAACAGCATATGTCTTAGAAATATCTGCGCCCATCGCTGTTAAAAGTCCTTTATCATCTTTGAATGGGAATTTAACATAAATTGAATCGCAGCTATCATCAGCATACTCAATTTCTGCTTCAGCAAGAGCTGTAACACATTTTGGACACCAATAAACTGGCTTTAAGCCTTTGTAAATATATCCTTTTTTAGCCATTTCGCCAAAAACTTCAATTTGTTTAGCTTCAAAGTCTGGAGTTAATGTGATATAAGGATTTTTGAAATCACCAAGTACACCAAGACGCTTGAAAGACTCGCCTTGTACCCCAACGAAATGCTTAGCATAGTCTGCGCAAATATTTCTTAGTTCAACTGGGTCAATATTTCTTTTGTCTTTGATTTTCTCCATAGCTTTAAGCTCAATTGGAAGCCCATGTGTATCCCAACCAGGAACATAAACAGAGCGATATCCCATAATGTTGTGAGAACGAACTACGATATCTTTGATAACTTTGTTAAGTGCAGTTCCAAGATGGATATCTCCATTAGCGTATGGAGGGCCATCATGCAATATATATGATGGTTTGCCTTCGTTGTGAGCAAGTATTCTTTCGTATAAGTCATTATCATTCCATGCCTTTATAACAGCTGGCTCTCTTTGTGGTAGAGAAGCTCTCATTGGAAATGAGGTTTCTGGCAAATTTAATGTTTTATTATAATCCATTAGTGCTTATATTCTCCTTTAGTTTTCTTGTAATAACTCTTCAATTAAATCATCTTCATGTGAACTATCAAGATTCTGGAATATATCAGAGTCTTCTTTTTCAATATTAGTTGCAAATGGCTGCTCTTCTACAGCATCAATATTTCTTTGAGGTGCTTCTGGTTCTAATTGAGATTCAGCTAATGCCTCTTGAGTTGTAGATTCTTCAATCAAAGGATTTTTTCTAATAACCTCTAGATGCGCTTTATACATTTCAAATAAAGTGTTTCTAAAACTATCGGCTTCTTCTTTAATTCGAGCAAGCTCATTAGCTTCTCTCTCAACATCGCGCTTTGCATTATCTACCATAATTTCAGCTTGAAGCCTTGCTTCGCTTGTAATAGTTTGAGCCTCTGACTTGGAACGAGTAATCATGCTATTTCCTAAACTTTGAGCTCCTAAAATAGCATTTTTGATACCGTCTTCATTGTTTTTATACTCATTTATCTTATCTGCTAGTACCATAAGCTTTTCGTTCAAAGTATTATTCTCATCAATTAAGCTTTCGAAGTATCCAGCCATATATTCAAGATAATCATCCACTTCATCAACTTTATAACCAAAGCCCAAACCTCTGTTGAACTTCTTATTGCGCAGTTCATTTGGTGTCATACAGTCCCCTCCTAACAATATTTTTTGCAGTATATGCGTATACGACCTTTTTTATTAGTGTCGCCAATTTCTTCAAGTATAAACTTACCATGTCTTCTAATTGATAAAATGCTTCCTTGCTCTATCTGCTTTGAAGTTTCTGTGATTTCCCTTCCATTAACAAGCACCTGTGCAGAACGAATTAGTTTAGCGCTCTGTTCTCTGCTGGCATTTATTAGCGAAGATACTATACAGTCAAGCCTTAATGAACTAACTGTGTCGCTAAAATCTTTAGTAGCAGCACTAAAATCGGCATTTTCAATATCACCAACACTAACTGAAACAGATTGTCTTCCGACAGTCACAAGCTCTCTAATTATTGTATTGCTTATTGATTTTAAACACCATAAATAGGCTTTTCCATCATTAAGCGAAATATCTCCAAGAACTTCTCTTTTAATACCAAGCCCCATTAAAGAGCCAAGAAAATCTTTGTGCTGAAGGCTTGATTTTTTAGGATAGTCTATAACTAAAAGCTCATATGGTAATTCAAAGTCATCGCCTAAGTACGAAGGTGATATTTTAATCACCTTTCTAAGAGCATTCTCATATCCACCAATAAGCTCTCCGCTAACATTTCCAACACAACGAACTGCATATAAAGCTAGCTCCTGTTCTCTAATATCTAAGAAGCTCGAAAATCGCACTTTTGACATTCTGTCCGCTTGTTCTGCAATGTCTTCTATCCTACTAACAAAAACTTCCTCTTCTGAAGTTAAGCTAATAGGGTGCTTTCTTTTTGTCATAAAACTTAATCACAACCTCAATTATATATTCACAAACTCAGCCGATGTTTTTGCATCGACTGAGCTATAACTGTTATTACACTAGTTCAGAGCGATCAAAGCTAGCTTCGCTTTCGAAGTCAACTTGTGAAGGTGTGATCATAAAAGTTCTTTGGGATAGCTGAAGAACACAACCACCCTTTGCATAGGAAACACCACTTAAAAAATCAAAGATTCTTCTAGCAGCATCACTATTAGTGTTATCTAGGTTTAACATAACAGTGCTTCCATCTTTTATTTGATCAGCAATTGAATAAACAGTGTTGTCGTATTCAGTTGGGTTAAAAAGCTTATACTGTAGCAGACCTTTATTAGTATGGTAGTTTGAAGTTTCCATAAAGTTATTCACCTCTTTTTCTTTATTATGGTTAAAATCAAAGTCGTCAGAGCTGTCTTTTGGCTCTAAACCTTCTTCAAATTCTTCATCATCATCATATTCTTCTTCAGAGTCGCCGCCAACCCATGTTTTAAGTCCTTTGAATATGCTCATAACTTATCTCCTTTTTATTATATTTTAATTACTAAATAACGCACGTCCAAGCCTTACAATATTACTACCATATTGTACAGCTTGCAAGTAATCTTCTGACATCCCCATTGATAAAACAGATATATCTATATTATCCAACTTTTTCGTGCTGTTGTCAATAAATAGATGTTGCATTTTAGTAAAAATATTGATTTTTTTGCTAAAATCATCTGTTTTTTCGCCAATTGTCATGATGCCTGTTACTCTTATGTTAGAAAAACTTCGTATCTGATCTATAAATTCGTTCAACTGCTCAGGCAATATGCCGCCTTTTGATTTTTCGCTTGAGATGTTAATTTCTATGTAACACTGAGTAATCAAACCAAGCTTTTTAGCATTTTTATCAATTTCAGCTGCCAAACGAACACTATCTAAAGACTGAATAACTGATACAAATGGTAAAATGCTTTTAACTTTATTAGTTTGAAGAGAGCCGATAAAATGCAGTTTATCTTTTGGGAATGTATAATCATGCACTCTTGCAATCAGCTCCTGTGCTCTATTTTCACCAACTAAATCAATGCCTGAGCTCATAACATCGTTTACTTCTAAATAATGCCTTGTTTTAGAAACAGCCATTATAGCAACGTCTCTAGGGTTTCTTCCACACTCTATACATTTTTCTTCAATTTCAAAGCGTATTCGCTTTATTTTTTCAGGGTAATTGTTAGTAATTATCGATGACTTTTTGATCATATACATCCTTTCCACCAACAATAACCTCATCAAACATGCTTAAACTATTTGGTTCTTGAAGGTTTTCTCTGCAAATTATATAGCTGTCTGTATCATATATAACATCAACATATCTAAACTTAATAACTCCGCCTTCAATAATGTACACACCCGCTTGATTTTCCTCATTATATCTAAGCGCTTCTTTTTCAAGAAGCAGTCCGCTGTAACCACCAAAGTCAATACTTACATCAACAAATCTAAGCCTTAAAATTTCGTCAGAAATAACAAAGCTTTTAATAATAGCAACATGCTTGTTATCTTCTGATTTTATAGATATGATTTTGCCGTCGATATCATCTTCGTATTCTCCCCCGAAATTCATAACAACAGTATCGCCAACACCAAAATCCTCTACAATATCATTATCTAAGTTTACTGCAACATACCAGTTATGATCTGTTATAAGTTTTGCTGTTACTTCACTGAACTGATTATTCTCGCCATTGTCAATAAAATCATAAATTGAACTAGCTTCTGACGATAAAAGACTTTCTAATGAATAAGCAGATTCATACCCATCACTTACTGTTGATAGGTAACCAGTTATAGGGGCTGTTACTGTTTGGATAGGAGCACCTATTTGAGAGCGAAGCTGTGACATACTAGCAGATAAGCTGCTCAAACGTTTACCATAACCGTCCTCTTGACCAGTCGCAATCATACTCATATTTATCGTTTCAACAATCTCCCTTTTATGATCTTCTATATTTGATACATCACCAGCCATAGTTTCAGAGTTAAGCATTGCAACTTCATTGCTAAGCTGGTCATCAAGCATTTCGCCAGTATAATAAATGTTTTGGACAGAAGCAGCAGTTTTTAAAGCTTCTATCTCGTTACTATATGCCTCAACAGCAATTAAGCTTTGAACTTCTTCTGCTGATGAATATACCTCTAATATATCCTGGCTAACAGAAACTAAATCCCCCTCGTCAAAGTTATAATAGCGATTTTCTCCAACCACATCATTTATGACTATTTCATCTCTAATTACAACACCTTTTAAATCGTAGTCTTTAGACTCATAATGGCTGTAGGCAATCATAGTGTCATAAGGGTTGCTAAAAAATCTAATAGCACTCAAAATAGTAAATGGAATTACTAACAAAATCAAGCTCCATGTTACTATCTTATCGTAATCTCTTTTCATTTCTTCCCCCTAACTTTCTAAAAAGTCCCTAGCCTTTGATAAAGCGTCGTCTATAAATTCATCTTTTCCTTTATAATCATCAATATAAAGCCAGTTAATTCGTGCATCTCTTCTAAACCAAGTAAGCTGTCTTTTAGCATATCTTCGGCTTGATTGTTTTAACTGCTCTAAGCATGTCGCTAGTGGTAGCTTGCCTTCTATATATGCTATGAGCTCTTTATAACCAATAGCGTTCGCAGAAGTTTGTCCAAACCCCATATTTATTAGCAGCTTTGTTTCGTCTAATAAGCCATTCTCTATCATCAGATCCACACGAAGGTTAATCCTATCGTATATAAACTGCCTGTCTCTTGCGTTTAAACCCAAATATAAAAAGTCATAAGGGAAATCGTTTTCTCTTGATTTTTCCATATTATCTTGTTTTAAACTTCCAGTTTGATAAAACATTTCTATTGCCCTTACAACTCTTATTACATTGTTTGGGTGTATTTCGCTAGCAGTGTCAGAATCAAGCTCCCTCAGTATAGCATGTACAGCTTCTGGCCCTTCCTCTTCTGCTTTACTATAAAGCTTATCTCTAAGCTCATCATCACCTTTCCTATCAATAAACTTAATGCCATCGATAAGAGAGTTTATATAAAGCCCTGTTCCACCAACAACTATTGGCAGTTTTCCTCGAGAAAGAATATCATTTATATGTTCTTTAGCAAGCCTGCAAAATTCTGCAACACTAAACTTTTCAGTTGGCTCTAAAAAGTCAACTAGATAATGAGGTATTCCCTCTGCTTCTTCAGCTGTGACCTTTGCTGTGCCTATGTTCATGTATTTATATACTTGCATAGAGTCCGCTGATATTATCTCGCCATTAAGAGCCTCAGCGAGTGCTACTGACAGCCCTGTTTTGCCAGAAGCTGTTGGTCCAGCAATAACTAAAATTTTATTTTGCATTGTCGCTCCTAACTTAATGTGTTCTACCAAACATCTTTCTAACTTCGCTGTCTGTCATTCTAACAGTCGTTGGTCGTCCATGTGGGCAGTATTTAGCTTCGCCATTTATTGCAGCATCGGCTAGCTTTCTTAAATCTTCATAGCTGCTTCTATCTCCAGACATAACAGCACATCGACAAGCAACAGAAAAAAGCATTTCATCTAAAACAGCTGGTGTAATGGAAATTTTGTTGTTTCTAAGATTTGATATAATATCATCAATTATTTCGGACAGCTTGAAGTCCACTAAAATCAATGGCATTTCCTTAACTACTATTGTTCCATCGCCCATGTCATCAATTATTATACCGAATTCAGCAATGATAGACAGATTTTCACACACAGTCCTATAGTCATCACCATTTAGCACTACCGCCTTATTGTTTAGTGTTAGTTGTCTGCTTTTTTCATCAAGATTTCTTTTTAGTTTATTGTATAGCATTTTCTCATGGGTTGCATGCTTGTCTACCAAGAGTAGTTCATTACTTGTACTGCATACTATAAAGCAAGAAAAAATCTCGCCAATAACTCTAAAGTCTATTGTGTCATAGCTAAAACATACTGGTTTTGTTTGGGTTGGTATGTTGTTTTCATTAGAAGCCTGCACAGCCTTTGAAGATTCTTCGATTAAAGATTCTTGCTCGAGTTCTTTTTTAGAACTTTGGGAGCTGTCAAACACGTCAGCTATATTATAATCACGCAAAGGCTCTGGCGTTTCATTTGGAAAGTATTCTCGTTTTGCTTTCTCAATATCAAAAGCCTCTGCATCTTCAACAAATGCATCAAGCATTGAAGTGTTTGGCATGATTTCAGTTGCTTTGTCGCTCTTCTCTTTAACATAAGATAATGAGCTAAATAATGGTTTTTCTTCTTTTTCATTAACAGAAAACACTTGTTTAATAGCAGTTATAGTTTCTGCAACCTGCTCTTGTTTGATATCAGGGAGAACAGCCTCTAGTGGCTTAGTTAAAGTGCTTATATCATCTTTTTCAATTATATCAGATGTTATGTCAAGGGGGTTAAATCTCTTAGGTTGCGGAGCTTCGTTTTCTTGTAGGGCAAATCTGCATGCTGCATATATGCTATTATAAACAGATTTTTCATCAGAAAATCTAACCTCTAGTTTTGCAGGATGGACATTAACGTCAATTTTGTCAGCTTTCATTTCAATCGAAAGCACACAAGCTGGAAATCTAGCCGACATAAGCCTTTGCCCATATGCTTCTTCTAGTGCTATTCTGCAAGTATGAGAGCGGACATATCTACCATTTATTATAAAGTGTTGGGAGGCTCTATTAGCTCTGCTCGAAGTTGGCTTTATAATATATCCATATACTTTCACAAAGCCATCATCCCAAGATACCTCTATCATCTCAGATGAGAATTCACTCCCCATTAAAAGGCGTACAACAGTTAATAGGCTTCCATCTCCTATTGTAGAAAACTTTACATTGCCATCTCTTATGAAAGTTATAGCAACATCTGGATTTGCAAGTGCAAGCCTTTCAAGTATGGCAGCAACAGCATTTCCTTCGGTTACATCCTTTTTAAGAAATTTTATTCTTGCTGGGACATTGTAAAACAAATCCCTTACAATTATTGAAGTACCATTTGGTGCTCCAGCTGGTATAATTTCGCCTTCTTCTGAACCCTCAATTTTAAATCTGTAAGCTGAAATTTCGTCAGTTTCCTTGCTTATAATCTCTACCTTACTAACAGCAGCGATAGAAGGAAGAGCTTCCCCTCTAAATCCCATTGTTAGAATGCTATCCAAATCTTCTTTTGTTGAAACTTTGCTTGTTGCATGCCTAATAAAAGCAATCGGAAGGTCTTCACCGCTTATGCCGCAACCATTGTCAGTTACCCTTATATAGCTAATGCCACCACGTTTTATTTCAACAGTAATTCGTGTTGCCTTTGCATCTATTGAATTTTCAACAAGCTCTTTTATTATTGATGCTGGTCGCTCAATAACTTCGCCAGCTGCTATAAGCTCGGATATTTCTTTAGGTAAGCAGTTTATCTTAGGCATAAATTCCCTCTCTTTTAGTCTTTAAGCAATGCTTTTATCTGGTATAACTTCATAGTTACCTCAAATGGTGTTAGCCTATCAAGGTCAATAGCTTTTAATTGTTCAATTGCATCTTTCTCTTTCGTATTCAGAGATAATTGCATTTCCTCAGGCACTTTCTTTTTCTTTTTAGGCTCAGAATATCCCTTTTCTTCTAAATCCTTAAGTATCGCTTTTGCTCGCTTCACAACCCAGTCTGGAATGCCAGCAAGCTTTGATACTTCAATTCCATAGCTCTGATCTATTCCGCCAGGAACTATCTTTCTAAGGAAAATAATATCCTCACCTTGTTTTTTTACAGCAGTATTATAGTTTTGCACCCCATCAAGCTCATTTTCCAGCTCTGTAAGTTCATGATAATGTGTTGCAAATAAAGTTTTTGCTTTTATTTTGCTAGAAATATACTCAATAACAGCTCTCGCTATGCTCATTCCATCAAAAGTAGAGGTTCCTCTTCCAACTTCATCTAGTATTAGCAGGCTTTGTGAGGAGGCTGATTTAAGTATGTTTGATACTTCAGTCATCTCCACCATAAAAGTCGATAAGCCAGCAGCTAAGTCATCAGATGCACCAACCCTTGTGTATATTCCATCGGTTATTGATATTTCTGCCCTTGTTGCTGGAACAAAGCATCCAATATGTGCCATTAGTGTTATGACAGCAACCTGTCTTATATACGTTGATTTACCAGCCATGTTTGGACCAGTAATTATTGACATTCGGTTGTTTTTGCTATCAATTCTTGTATCGTTTGATACAAAGGCATTATCGCCTCTAAGTAGCTTTTCAACAACTGGGTGCCTGCCTTCAAAGATGTCAATACGCCCTGTTTGTATAATCTCTGGTCGGCAATAATTATTCTCAATTGCAACATCAGCAAATGATACATAAACATCAAGCCTTGCTATAGCGGCAGCAGAAATTGAAATTACAGATAGATACTTAGTTATCTCCTCAATAGTATCTCTATAAATTTCAGCCTCAATGCCAGCAATCTTATCATTAGCTGTCAGTATTTTCTCCTCAAGCTTTTTTAAATCATCGGTAATGTATCTTTCGCAATTAGAAAGCGTTTGTTTTCTAACATAATGAGCTGGAACCATATTTGAATACATTTTTGTTGCTTCGAGATAATACCCAAACACTCTGTTGTAGCCAATTTTAAGTGTTTTAATACCTGTTGATTCTCTTTCAGTTTCTTCAATTTCCGAAAGAATGCCTTTAGTATTTTCTAGCAAAGCTCTAAGCTCATCAAGTTCTTTATTATAACCTTTAGCGATGTAATAGCCATCTTTTATTTGTGATGGAGGGTTTTCAGCTATTGAATCATCAATCAGCTTTGTAACTTCCTCACAATTATCTATATCATTATGTATGTCTTTTAAATTCTTTGAATATGAATTTAAGGTTAGTTCCTTAAGCTTTGGAAACTGGACTAAGGCATTTTTAAGGCTTAAAAGCTCTCTTGGAAGCGCAGTTTTAAGCACAACTTTAGTCATCAATCTTTCTATATCAGTTACTTGGGCTAAACATTCACTAATGTCTAGTCTTTTCATTGTATTCTTTACTAATTCATCCACTGCATTTAACCTGTTATCAATTTGCACTGGATTTGTAAGAGGTTGGTCGAGATAAAGTTTAATCAGCCTTTTTCCGATGGCGGTTTTAGTCTTATCAACAACCCATAATAAACTCCCTTTTCTTTCTCCTGAACGTATTGTCTGAGTCA
This sequence comes from uncultured Oscillospiraceae bacterium, assembly GCA_964369265.1. Taxonomy (GTDB): domain Bacteria; phylum Bacillota; class Clostridia; order Oscillospirales; family Ruminococcaceae; genus DAMCAP01. The sequence continues at coordinate 7,087 of CAYJEV010000007.1, read as the reverse complement.
ATTCAAGATTTCGTCTAGTTGAAGGGTCAATATTCATATATCCTTCTCTTGCATGACGTTTAAGAGAGGTCATTCTATCTGCACTTCCCTTTTGTGTGTACTCTAAATAATATAAAAGACCACAAAGAGAAAAATGCTCAGCACTGCTAGGAGCAACATTAAGCTCATCTAGTTTAACACTGCCAAACTTATCTAAAAGCAGATTATCATACTGCTCATCTTCATATATTTCTTGCAGCAAAATTTCAGCACTGCAAGCTATTCTTTCCTTAATAAACTTTCCCATTTCGTGTTGGCTTAAAAAAGCTTCATTAAACACAACTTCTTTTGGGCTATACAAATAAAAAAGTTCTTTTAGCTTTTCAGTTTCATTTACCAATAGCAAATCGACATAAGCCTCGCCTGTTGAAATATCGCAAACAGATATGCCAAACTTATCATCTCCCTGAAATACAGAGAAAATAAAATTGTTCTCCCCCTCAGGAAGCATTGCATTTTCAGTTACAGTTCCAGGCGTTATGATCTTGACAATCTCTCGCTTCACAATTCCTTTAACTGTTTTTGGATCTTCAACTTGCTCACAAATAGCTATTTTATAGCCTTTTTTAACAAGCCTTTCAACATAAACATCGGCGCTGTGATAAGGAACTCCACACATAGGCGCTTTTTTTCCATTCCCCGCATCTCTAGCAGTTAGAACCAAATCTAGCTCTTTTGAAGCAAGAATAGCATCATCTAAAAACATTTCATAGAAATCCCCCAAGCGAAAAAAAACAATTTTATCTTCGTTTGCTTTTTTAATTTCTATATACTGCCTCATCATTGGCGACATATTTTCCACACCTATAACCTCCTTATCTTTTAAAAATCGCACCACACTTTTAAAGCATGGTGCGACAAATCACTAATGGCAACCTTTGCAACTAGAACAGCTTCCACTACAACCTTCGTCTTCGCTATCCTCAACAATTTCATTTGGATTTTCGCCATTTACGCTACCGTTAATTATCTTTAAAACAAAGTTTAGAAGCTTGTCTGCTTCATTCTTTGCTTCGCTAAACTCAACCATAGTTGGTCTGTTCATTATCTCACTATATAAAGCCTTAAACTCAGCATCAAGCTTAGCAATAGCTTCTTGATCCTTATCCTCGCTAGTGTTCATGATAGCTTCGTTTAGCTCTGCTCTCATATTATTGAATTTGTCAATCATTGCACCCAGCTCTTTATCTTCATCATTAGCCTTGTTAGCAGCATTAAGTCTAGCTAATGCCTCATCATTTTGTAGTGCTGTGCCTAGTGTTCTTGCAAGCTCGATTACTTTGCTCATTTCTAATCCTCCAAATTTCTTATTAGCTCTCCAGCAACTGCCCATCGCATAAACTTTGTGATTTTAACATCAACAAAACTGCCTATTAAGCTTTGATCGCCTTCAAACTCTACAATTTTGCCAGAATAATTTCTTCCAGCTATATAACCATCTCCTGATTTACCAACAGAGTCTACAAGTACACGCTGTGTAGTTCCAACAAGAGCTTGATTAACCTCAAGACCTATAACTTCTTGATGTTTAAGAAGTTCATTCATCCATTTAGATTTTTCTTTTTCAGTGACTACTTCCTCAAAATTAGCGGCAGCAGTTCCAGTTCTTTTAGAATAGATGAATGTATATAGCATATCATATCTTACATCGGTTAATAAGCTTAAAGTTTCTTTAAAGTCCTCATATGTTTCTCCAGGAAAACCAACTATTATATCGCTAGAGAAAGTAATGTCCTCGATGTTTTCTCTTGCGTATAAAACGAGATTCTTATACGACTCTGCTGTATATTTCCTATTCATTTTATCTAATATCTTATTAGAGCCAGATTGAATTGGCAAATGAATATGATGACATATATGCTTTGACTCTTTAATTGTGTCAATAAGCTCTTTAGAACAGTCTTTTGGATGCGATGTCATAAACTTAATCCAAAAGTCGCCTTTAATCTTGTCAAGCTCTCTTAAAAGGCTTGCAAAGTCAGTTCCGATATCCTTGCCATATGAATTAACATTTTGCCCTAAAAGTGTTATTTCTTTAAATCCTTCAGCAACAATCTCTTTTGCCTCAGCTATTATTCTTTCAGGAGTTCTGCTAATCTCTCTCCCTCTAACATAAGGAACGATACAATAAGAGCAAAAATTGTTGCAGCCTTGCATTATCGGCAAAGAAGCTTTTATGCTCCCCTCACGCTTTACTGGCAAATCCTCAACTATAATGGACTCTTTCTCATTAACAAACACTCTTTTTTGACCAACAAATCTGTCATACACCATTTTTGGAAAAAGGTGTATTGCATTAGTGCCAAACACTATATCGATGTGTGGATAGCTCTCTTTGATTTTAAGAACAACATCTTCTTGCTGCAACATGCATCCACAAAGCACAATAAGCATATCCTTCTTAGTTTGCTTTAGTGTTTTAATCGCACCAATATTACCAAACACTCTATTATGCGCATTTTCTCTTACTGCACAAGTGTTGAATAAAATTAAATCTGCCTGTTCAGAGTTATCTGTAAATCCATAGCCCATTTCATACATCTGCCCGCGCAGCTTTTCGCTTTCAGCAACATTTTGTTGGCAACCAAAGCTGTGTATATAGGCTAAAGGAAGCTCGGTGTATTTTTTCTCTATTATATCTTTAACTAGCAACTGATAGTTTTTTTCTTTAAGCTGCTCATTATAAAATATCTCTACTTTATCTCTCAATATTGTTCAGTCCTTCTATACTTTTTCATACTTTAACAGTATATCATATGTTTTAACATAATAAAAGAGGTTATATATATTTTTTTATAGAATTATTTCTATAAATTTAGCAAAAAATATTATATTCATAGAATGCTAAATAAAGGCATCCACCAGAAAACTGATAGTGCCTTTATTCTAAAATTTAATCTTCTAATACAACCACTTGAATTGGAGTAAGTAGAGCTGAGTCCCCTATTATGCATACAGTATAGTCTTTGCCAGAAAGAATATTTACACTAAACTCTAATACTGGGTTTATATCAGTTAGTAAGCTATTACTATCTTTGTCAATTCGTCTGCCATCAATAGAGAGAGCGTCTCCTCTTGAAAAGGAAGTGTTCTTTGATTGTAACACAATAAACTTATAGTTATCTTCTCGTGCAGGTCTAAATGTTGTAACGCTCTTGTAGCCTAAATCAGATGCAACAAGATTATAGTTGTCTGTGAATATATCAACAGTTCCAATTTGCTGACTTAAATTAGAGAACCTTATGCAAGCAAGCCCTGTGTCATACCTAACACAAGATGTTTGATAAATAGCTAGTAAATCAGCTTTTTCTCCGCTAAGAACAACTGCCAATGTCATACTAATTCCAGGTTCAAACATCATTGCTTGCTTAACTAATAGCTCATTTGTTCTTTCGGAATACACACTAACATTCCAAAATGAACTCGCTACACCTATGTAATTTGTATATTCGGCATAATCAAGTTCATTTGCAACAATAGTATTTCCTATCTCAACCCTAACTGGACCTACTCCAGGCACAGTATGTAAAAATCGAACCTTACAGTATCTATTATCATTTATGTTTGGGCACCCAGTGCATATTGTTGGTATGGGAATTATTTGATTTATTGGTGGAACAAGGGATGGAAATGATGGGCTTGGTGTCACTTCTGGGGTTGGAAACACACCGTCTGTTGTGGGCGGGCTAGGAGCAACCTCTGGCAGTGTATCTGGAGTAACTTCAGGAGTTGGAAAGACTCCATCGGTGTTTGGTAAAATTGGAGCAACAGGATCTGTGGGATTCATTTTAACTTCTGCCATTACAGGCACCGCACTTTTTTGATTATTATTTCTAATAGCATCCCACATTGGTATATATGAATTTTTGGTGTTCAAGTTTAATTCTCCTCTCTAACTTATTTAGTATATTATATGTTTTAAATATTTTTTTGTACCATACATTTTTCGGCAATTTTCTCTATAGCTTGTCCTGTATAATTGGAAAAAAGCGATTTTAGGAGGTAAATGATGTCAGTTCAAATTTGTTTTGAGGATAATATATTGACAGTATATTTAAGTGGTGAAATTGACCATCACTTTACTGTTGAAGCAAGGGGTGTTGTAGATTTAGCGATAACAGAAAAAAAGCCTCAACTACTTATTCTAGATTTTATGAGTGTCGGTTTCATGGATAGTTCAGGAATTGGTTTTGTTATGGGAAGATATAGGGCAATGAGCGAAATTGGTGGAAGGATAAAAATAACCAATCCTCCTTCTCACATATCAAAAGTAATGAAAATATCTGGAATTGAGAAGTTATGTGAAATAAAGAAAGAGGAGGTGTTGTGCGGTGGTGCCAACAAATAAAGTCAAGCTATCGTTTGACGCAATATCAATAAATGAAGGTTTTGCTAGGATGGCAGTATCTGGGTTTGTCATGAACTTAAATCCAACTATTGAGGAGATTGCCGATATTAAAACAGCAATATCAGAAGCTGTTACTAACTGCATTGTTCACGGATATAGGGGCACAAGCGGCGAAATCTACATAACAATAACTTCATTTGAGAATAGAAGTATAAAGATTAAAGTTCGTGACAAAGGCTGCGGAATTGAAAATATTGAAAAAGCTATGGAGGCAATGTTTACAACAGATCCACAAAGCGAAAGATCAGGTCTTGGTTTTTCAATGATGGAACACAGCATGGATTATATTAAGGTTAATTCAACTTTAAACAAAGGAACAACTGTCACAATGCATAAAAAGTTGTCATCAAGGTAGCTTATGAGTGTTGTTGAGAGGTTAACGAGAGATGAGGTTATTGAGCAAAACCAAGGCTTAGTTCATGCTTGCGCTCATAGATTTAAAGGGAAAGGCATTGAGTATGATGATTTGTTTCAAGCCGGTTGTATGGGCTTGGTAAAAGCGACTGATGGTTTTGATTATAATCGAGGGGTTAAATTTTCCACATATGCTGTGCCTGTTATTTTAGGAGAAATGAGAAGGCTTTTTCGTGATGGAGGAGCTATCAAAGTTAGTCGAAGCATTAAGGAGTTATCTATTAAAATAAATAGGCTAAGAGAAAAACATGCGTTAAAAAATGATGTTGATTTATCAATCGCCGAAATTGCATATGCACTTGAGGTTAGCCACGAAGATGTTGTGGAGGCGCTCAATGTTTGTGCTGCCCCTATGTCATTAACTGAATCAGAAGATTTAGGCAATGGTCAATTTGATATACCCGTTGAATCGGAGGATGTTCTTTTGTCAGATTTAATCGCTCTGCGACAATTGTTAGGACATTTATCAGATGAAGACAGGACACTAATAACTAAAAGATATTTTCAAAATAAAACACAAGCTGTTATTGCAAAAGAGATGGGCATGACACAGGTGCAAGTTTCAAGAAGAGAAAAGAAAATACTTGAAGCTATGCGAAAAGAGCTTATTTAATTACCTAAAATATGAATATATGCATATTAAATGGCTACATCAATTAAATTGATGTAGCCATAATAATTAAATTTAGCTTTAAAATCGCAAGGGATTAATCACTAATTCTGCTATAATAAACTAGCATGTATTGATCTTTAAGTTCTGTGAACTTTGGATCGTCCATTATTCTCTTGTAAACAAAATCATGTTTACTTCCAATAATATCCTCTTCAAATTCACTCAACATGTAAATAGCAATATTTGAGCAGTGGTCAGCAATTCTCTCAAGGTTTGTTAGAATTTCAAGGAATACAATACCAGAATGCGCTTGGCACTTCCCTTTCTTAACTCTATCGATATGCTTGTCCTTTAATAGCTCAACCATAGCATCTATAGTTTCTTCAAGAGGCTCGATTGACATTGCTGTTTGTGCATTTTTGTTTTCCATAGCATTTAATGTTAGCTGAATGATTTCACCAACAGCTGAGCTTAGGAATCCAAGCTCATGAATAGCAGAATCAGAGAATACTATTCTATTCTCATAAATCTCTTGAGCGGATTCTAAAATGTTAGTAGAGTAGTCACCAATTCGCTCAAACTCGCTAATATAGTGCATTTTATTAGTTACTTCCCTACTATCTGATTCAGATAAATCACCAGTTGCAGCTAATTTAACGAGATATCCCTCAACCTTGTCATCCTGCTTGTTAATAGTTTTCTCAACTTCTTTAATATTTTCAATAAGTTTGAAATCATAATTATCTAACAAGCTAATACTATCATGGTAGTTGGCTTGTGCATTTTTAGCCATAGAAGCAATAACATGGTCAACTTGTTGTAGAGCAACAGAAGGTGACATTAAGAAACGTTCATCAAGAAGATCTGTATTCTCATCAAGCTTTCTCTCGTTTTCGTCTTCTTTGATTGTTTTATATGCTAGCTTCTCTAAAAGCTTTGTGAATGGCAAGAAAAGTAGAGTTATTACTACATTGAATATAGTGTGGAAATTTGCGATACCTGTTCTAGAAATAGCCTCATTCCAATAAGATGGTTCGCCTAAAACAGCATTTACACCATACATAGCAGTCAGAGCAATGATTGTACCGCCAATGTTAAAGTAAAGATGTACTAACGCTGCTCTTTGCGCATTTTTACTTGCACCAATACTGGAAAGGATAGGTGTAATACACGTACCGATATTTTGCCCCATTATGATTGGGAAAGCAGATGAAAATGATAAAACACCTGTCGCACTAATAGCTTGCAGTATACCAACAGAAGCTGAGGAGCTTTGAATTACTGCTGTAACAAGCGCGCCAGCTAAAACACCAAGTATTGGGTTTGAAAGTGTGGATAGAAGCTCTATAAACCAAGGAAGTTCTCTTAAGGGCATTACTGCATCTTCCATTATAAATAAGCCTGTGAATAAGACAGAAAATCCAATTAGAGTTTGACCTAAGTCTTTTCTCTTACTGCTCTTGGCTAATAAGTAAAAAGCAATACCAATAATAGCTGCCATAGGGGCAAGAGATTTTGGTTTTAATAATGTTAAAAATAAATTATCACTACTAATATCACTTAGTCTAATGATTTGAGAGGTTATAGTTGTGCCTATATTCGCTCCCATAATA
>CAYJEV010000006.1:33123-39331 GCA_964369265.1 uncultured Oscillospiraceae bacterium | reverse complement strand
AATTTATACATTTTTAATTTTGGAAATTATTTTTTGATTTTTATTTTTAAATTTATATTATTGTATAATAAAAACTTTTGTAAAAACTATACCTTAGGATAGTTTAGAATGCATTCAGCCTATACTTTCGAGCATTTTTCGATTAAATATTAATATATAATAAATTTTCAATATATTTATTATATATTATGATAACATTTAATAATGGAAATAATTTAACCATATTTTTCTATTATATCTATTAAATAGTTGCTCTCAGCGACTGTCTTTAATTCATTTGATACCATTCGTTATTATTGTATTCACATTTCAAAGCTTTAGTTGCCTAAAACAACATTTTTTCGAGCAAAATATTATATTAACAAAATATTAACTCACAAAGTACACAAACTGTTTTTTCGTAATATATCTATATCATAGTATTTTAGGGAGCGCTGGATGCTTGTACTATTAATATAATAATTGGCGTTAAAAGAATATAATCTAGTATTTTGCTGTAAGTTTAGCAGCTCATTAAACGTTTTTAATATTGCTTTCTTTGTCTTCGATTGCCTAGTGTCCATTTACTTAGCGCTACTACTTTTACATCTCTGCTATATCAAATGCTGAAGAGGAGGAGGATTACTATTTTCCAAAACAAATCATTAATACAAAATATTGACAATGTCACAATGAAATACTACTATATAATAAATATAGTTTGTGGAGGTGAAGCGTTAAATTTATTTCTTTAATAACTCAGCTTTAATAAATTATTCAAAGGAGAACTACTATGAGCGTATATTTGGCGTTATTGATTGTATTTGGACTATTCGCATTTGGTGATTTTTTAGGAGTATACACCAAAGCAAAGCTTTCTTCAGTATTCGTTGCCTTAGGTCTTTTTCTAGTTCTATTCTTGGTTGATGCAATTCCTGATGATATTATTACAATAGCAAGAATGAAAGAACTGTCTTCAATCTCCTCGATGTTCCTTGTGTTCAACATGGGATCATCTATTAACTTAGTGCAGATGAAGAGAGAGTGGAAAGTCGTTGTTATGTCAATGTTTGCAATGTTCGTTGCTGTTGGTTCTGTGTTTGCTGTATCTCCATTCATTGGTTATGAAGCAGCAGTTGTATCTATACCAATTGTTAATGGAGGAATTGTTGCAACTCAAATTATGACTGCTGGCGCTTTAGAGCAAGGCTTTACAATGGCAGCAGCGCTTGGAACAATAGTATTTGCTGTTCAAAAATTTGTTGGTACTATCCCAGCTTCTCGTTGTGGACTTTCAGAGGCAAAGATATTAAGCGCAAAATACAGAGAGAGCCTTGCAAATGGTGTTGACCTTAACAAAGTTGTTGAAGGAAATGCAGGTGGTAAGCCTGCTAAAACCCCGCTATGGCAAAAGCACGAAAAATACTTCACTGTATATTTCTGCTTAGGTGTTACTGCTTTTTGTATTTACATAGCTTCATTAATAAATGGTGTTACAGGTGTTTCTGGAACAATTTGGTCGCTACTAATTGGTATGATAATGAACCAGCTTGGCTTTATACCAGCAAAAATTCTTGATAGAGCAAAGGTTTCTGGTATTTTCATGGTAGCATCTTTTTGTAGCTTAATACCTTCACTTGCAAATATATCTATTGCCGATTTATCTGCTCTTGCTTTCCAAACTGCAATGGTATTTGGTGCAGTTCTAGTAGGTACTTTTGCTGTTATTTATTTTCTACCAACTTGGAAGTTTGTCGGCTCAAGAAACTTAGCTATCGGCATTGCAATGTCACAATTGCTAGGCTTCCCAGCAACACTTCTTATCACAACAGAAGTTGCAACAGCAGTTTCCGAAACTGCTGGCGAAAGAGATTATATCATTGACCAGCTAACACCAGCCTTTGTTATTTCAGGCTTTGTGTCTGTAACAACAATTTCAGTGCTTATGGCTGGAGTGTTTGTTGGTTTACTATAAAATAAACTTTTATCACAATAACTACATTTAAAACAATAAAATATATGGAGGAAAATTATTATGGCTTTCACATTTGATGCTCACAAGTATAGTTATGCATCCACACGTCAGGTAGTTTATGGCAACAAGGGAATGGTTGCCACTTCTCAGCCACTAGCTGCACAAATCGGCCTTGACATTTTAAAGCAAGGCGGCAACGCTATTGACGCAGCTGTTGCGACTGCTGCTGCAATGACAGTATTAGAGCCAACTGGCAACGGCATTGGCGGCGATGCTTTCGCTCTAGTTTGGGTAAAAGACAAACTGCACGGGCTAAACGCAAGCGGACCTGCGCCTATGGCTTATGACACTGAGAAAGTACGCAAAGAGAATAATGGAGTTATGCCTCTTTATGGTTGGTCAGCAGTTACTGTCCCTGGTATTCCATCTTCTTGGGTTGCTTTATCAGAAAAGTTTGGCAAACTTCCTTTTGAAAAACTAATGGAACCAGCTGTTCGTTATGCTAGAGAGGGATATCCTGTGTCTCCAACAATCTCAACGCTTTGGAAAAATGGCTATGAGAAGTTTAAAAAGAGTGCGACTGATGCCTCACAAGAGTATTGGTTTAAAACTTTTGCTCCAGATGGTAAAGTTCCAAAGCCAGGCGATATTGTAAAGCTTCCTGACCACGCTGACACATTAGAAGAGATAGGCAAAACTAAGGGCGAAAGCTTTTATCGTGGTGCAATTGCTGATAAAATTGACGACTGGTCTAAAAAGACTGGCGGCTTTATTCGCAAAGAAGATCTAGCAGCTTTCTATCCAGAATGGGTTGAGCCAATTAAAACTAACTATAAAGGATATGATGTTTGGGAAATTCCTCCAAACGGACATGGTATTGTCGCTTTAATGGCAATGAACATCCTTGAAGGTTATAGTTTAACAGCAAGAGATATTACAGACACATGCCATAAGCAAATTGAGGCTATGAAGCTTGCGTTTGTGGATGGCCAAAGATATGTAACTGACCCTCGCTTTATGAAGGTAACTTCTGAACAGCTATTATCCAAAGAATATGCAGCAAAACGCAGAGAGTTAATCGGCGATACAGCTATTATGCCAGAACATGGCGATCCTTCTTGTGGCGGTACAATTTATCTATGCACAGCTGATAGCGAAGGCAATATGGTGTCATTCATCCAAAGTAACTATCATGGCTTTGGTTCTGGCGTTCTAATACCTCACACAGGCATTGGACTACAAAATAGAGCTGCTAACTTCAACCTTGATCCAGAAAGCGAAAACTGCGCTGCTCCTGGCAAAAAGCCATACCACACCATCATTCCTGGTTTCTTATCAAAAGACGGCAAGGCTGTTGGACCATTTGGCGTTATGGGCGGATTTATGCAACCACAAGGTCATCTACAAGTAATTATGAACACTATTGACTTTGGCATGAACCCACAAGAGGCACTAGACGCTCCTCGTTGGCAGTGGGTTGGAGGCAAAGACATCGAAGTTGAGGCTGAATTCCCTAATGCTATCGCTCAAGAGCTTGCTCGCAAAGGTCATAATATCAAAATCCTTACAAATCGCATCTCTATGGGCAGAGGACAAATCATTTGGCGAAATGAAGAAGGAGTTTTGGTTGGTGCAACAGAGCCAAGAGCTGACGGCGCTGTCGCTGCTTGGTAATAAAATATAACTTGACTTTCACATATATCCTAAAAGTATTAGAGCTGGGCATTATGATGCTTAGCTCTACTTTTATACTTTATTGATTTCTAAAAGCTTTAAATGGACACCATACTCAACACTTAATATCGCAAAGCTAATATTAAACTTGAACTTCGTCTAGGGTGACTGATATAATCTGAAGTAGCCCATATTCTGGGTCGAAGATTTATAAAGCAGATAGTAGGTTTTATAAGAAGGCAAAGGCTTGCAGTAATGCTGTCGTATTACAAAAGGCTTTAACGCACTTATAGAGCCTAATATCTGTTTTATAAACTGATTCAGATTATATCGGGCACCCTAGCCGCCCACACATAACCCGAACACGTTTTATAAGGAATAGGAAGCCTGTTCACTGTGTCAAAGCCTTTTGCAATACGAAAGTATTACTGCAAGCCTTTTCCTTGTGACCAAACCTCCTATTTCTTATAAAATCTTTGACCTCACATTGCCGTATTTGTAACTTAGGCGAGGGGGACGAAGAAAGCATATGTGCATATGGTGATGAGGAGGACGAAGCATAAGATGCGAATACGGCGATGTGAGGCGTATTCAGATTATGTGTGGGCGGCTAACTAGACAATAGTTAAAGTTTAGTTAAAACGCTAAGTAAATTAATGTTATTTTAGCTTTGTTGCTAGTGTTTTCTTGACTTAGAGGGCAAATTATGATAGAATGACTTGAAAATTGTATTAAAAAATTAGGAGAGAAAATGAAGAAATCAATTAGAGTTTATGGGTTTGTTGCCCTTGATATAGCTTTGGTTTTTGTATCAACAGTTATGGCAACATTTCTTCGTTTTGAGTTTAATATACCTCAATATTATTATAGCTCAATATCTATATTTTCTATAATTGCGATAGTGGCTGTTTTTTTGAGCAACTATTTTATGGGCAACTATAAAAATATTTTGACTTACTTTGGCTTTGTGGAGCTAATATCTCAGCTGATGGTTTCAGTGTTTTCAGGATGTATTTTATTAGGGTTTAAGTTTTGGGGGTTTCCCCAAATCTCAGGCTCAATAACAATCATATTTGCTATTATATATCTAATGTTTTCTTGTGTTGTTAGAGGTATGCCAAGAATTCATAGATGGATAACAACAACTATGGGAGCGAAAAATGGTAAGACAACAAGAGTGCTAATAATCGGCGCTGGAGATACTGGAATTATGCTTGCGAAAAATCTGCTTGAAAAGAATAACAGCGATATGTACCCTGTTGGTTTTATTGATGAGGACAAGAGCCTTCATGGCGACAAAGTTGCTGGTGTGACTGTTGTTGGAGCTTTAAACGAGATTGAAGCTATAACGCAAAGAATTGGTGTTAACGAAATAGTTATAGCAATTCCCTCTGCCACCAAAAGAGAACTTGCGCACATCCTTAACAAAACAGCACCGCTTAAAATTCCGACAAGAATATTTCGCCATGCCTTAGATGCAGAAAAATACATGACAGGCATTGACACAACAATTAAGCAAGTTTCAATTGAGGATTTGCTTTTTAGAGAGCCTATCGAAGTTGAAAATCCACTTAATAGGGAGCTTGTTGAAGGCAAGGTTGTTGTTGTGACTGGTGGAGTTGGCTCTATAGGCTCTGAAATTTGCAGGCAGGTGCTTAGAAATGGTTGCAAGCAACTTTTAATCTGTGATATTAACGAGAACGGCTTGTTTGACATCAACGAAGAGCTAAAGCATGAATACGACGGAAAGTATGTAACAGTATTATGCTCAATGCGTGATATAAATAGAATTGATAGTATATTTTCTAAATATAAGCCAGAACTCGTGTTCCATGCTGCTGCTCATAAGCATGTCCCTATGATGGAGCTTAATCCATTTGAGGCTGTTAAAAACAATGTGCTTGGAACTCAAAACCTTATAAAAACTGCAATAAAACACAAGGCTAACAAGCTTATTCTTATCTCAACTGATAAGGCAGTTAACACAACTAATGTTATGGGCGCTTCAAAGCGAATGTGTGAATATTTATTAAAGGCGTATAGTGGTCAAGGTTGCGAAATGGTTGCTGTTCGTTTTGGAAATGTGTTAGAATCTAACGGTTCTGTTGTGCCACTATTCAAAAAGCAGATAGCAAATGGCGGGCCTGTGACAGTGACTCACAAAGATATGACACGCTATTTTATGACAATAAAAGAGGCAGTATCGCTTGTGTTATCAGCTGGTGCATTCGCTAAAAACTCTGAGCTGTTTGTGCTTGATATGGGAGAGCCAGTTAAAATATATGATTTAGCCAAAACCTTAATCACTCTTTCGGGCAAAAAGCCAGATGAAGATATTGAGATTAAAATTACTGGGCTTAGACCAGGAGAAAAGTTGTTTGAGGAGCTTGTTTTGACAGGCGAGAAAGTCGACAGCACCTCCCATAAAAAAATATTTATCCTCCATGACGACGAGGCTGTAAAGTTTGATGTTCTTGCTAAAGTTGAGGAGCTTAGGGAGCTTTGCGAAAAGAACGAAGACGAGGAGCTGTTAAGAACAACGCTTTTTGATATTGTCAATGCTAGTGTAGAAAAATAGAA